>NZ_JAUBTK010000145.1:0-8397 GCF_036702455.1 Microcoleus sp. D2_18a_D3 | reverse complement strand
TAATGTTGTATTTTAATGAGTGTTATTTTTTGGTACTCGCACGACCACTTCATCATATCCTAATTCAGCAACGCCCATCCTTTATTTTTCTAACTAAGGACTAATGACTAATGACTAATGACTAATGACTAAGGACTAATGACTAATGACTAAGGACTAAGGACTAATGACTAATGACTAATGACTAATGACTAATGACTAATGACTAATGACTAATAACTAATGATTCATGACTCATTTTTCAACTGCATCTGATCGAACAGTTGCAGGGCCGATCGCCAAACCAGATAACCTTGATCGTTAAGGTGCAAGCCGTCTGTGCTGAGTTCAGTTGGCAAATTGCCCTCAGCATCCGCAAACAGCGGGTACAAATCCAGATACAAAACATTTTCCGAACTAGCAATTTCTTTCAGCCGTCGATTTATTGCCCTAATCCGACTGTTAGGAATCGCCAACAGCCGATCGCGATTTTCCCAAGTAGCTTGTTCCCCGCTGTGGGGCAAAATCGACTGCACAACTACTTGTGCTTTGGGGTGAGCCCACCGCAAATCGCGAATAATCTGCCGCTGGTTGTCCAAAATCCCTTCGTCGCTGGCCCCCCGCAACAAATCGTTAATCCCGATCATCACAAACACCGTATCCGGGGCAGTTCGATCAAACAACTGCAACCGCTTCAGCAAACCCACGGAAGTCTCGCCCGAAATCCCTTGATTCAGCCAAATTCGATCGACTGGTAACAGCTTTGTCGGAAACCACATACTCAGAGAATCCCCAGCCAAAACACTCAGTCTTGAGGGTCGATTCGCCGCCACCGCCTCAGCTTCGCGACCCAACTGCGTCACCCACTGCTGGTAAGTCCATTTATGTCGCGGCCCGGGAACGGGCACGTCTAGCACTGCCTTTGCAGAGATCGCCGGTTGGTCAATTTGTTCCTGGGCCACTTCTGCAGTCACCGCATCATTCGCCTGGAAGCTTTCTGTCAAGTTGTTTCCCCGCAGCAGTAGTTGAGCGACTGTAAGTATCAGTACCCCGTTCGTCACCAAAGATAGCAAAGCCCAAACCGGAACAGTTTTCGATCGGCTAACTTCCATCCCTAAGAGGGATTTATGAGTTCTACTTCTGCTACCTCCCCCAAACTTCTCCATAAACTCAAGCTATTTGCAGGCCTCACACCGAATAATTTGCACTCATTGCTGCATCAAATTTTACCGCTCAATTAAAGCCTCAATTCTTGTAATAATCAAGCACTGTGCTGTGTTGGGCAAGGGCGGCGATGCAGAACTTTGCTTTTTCGCACTACTTTACCATAAAAAATCTGCCTACCAAACTTTCTTGCCATAAATCGGACTTGTCCAACCTGCAGACGGGGACATAAATATATCTAAAACTTACCGAAATTACCCATTTCTGATGCTAAAATCCAAAAATGAAAAAATTAACTATAACTGAAGCAGCCAAACTTAAAGGTGTGAGCGCTTCCACCTTGCGTCGGTGGGAAGCCGAAGGCAAGCTAATACCCGAACGCACCGCTAATGGTCACAGACGCTATGACCTAGCTCATCTTCTCGGCTTAAAACCCAACGGCGCTTTAACCATTGCTTACGCTCGGGTTAGCAGCCACAACCAAAAAGATGATTTAGACAGACAAAAACAAGTTTTGGAATTGTTTTGTGCATCTCAGGGGTGGCAATTCCAAATCATTGAGGATGTAGGTTCTGGGGTTAATTACAGTAAGGGGGGTTTACAACATCTAATTCGGGCGATCGCAGACAATAAAGTAGAAAGGTTGGTATTAACTCACAAAGACAGACTGCTGAGATTTGGTTCTGAACTAATTTTTAATTTGTGCGAACACTTTGGGACAGAGGTAGTGATTATAAATCAAACCGAAAATACTAGCTGTGACGAGGATTTAGCTAAAGATCTACTAGAAATAATCACTGTTGTCTCCGCCCGCCTTGATGGCAGCAGGAATCCCAAGAACAAGCGCGTCGTTGAAGAACTGAAAGCAATTGCGGGTAAAATCTAATCAATACACGTGTGTGCAAAGTTCGTTAGTTACAGATTCTCAATTCCCCATTACCAATTAGTGGCGCACATCTCATCTCATGCAGTCGGAAACTACTATATGTAAGGCGTTGCATAATAGTGGCATGATTTTGATTTATTTGTGGGATGGGCTCCTGACCCCGAAGGCGTGTATTTTCACAGCAGGCGGGACACCCCACCATAATCATCCTCACATGGTGCAACGCCATATGTCAGCCCTTAAAGGTCAACTAAAAATAAAATTATGCCCGCGTTCGCATCGAAGATTGAAACGCGAGCACAACGATAGACACCCATAAGTTAGCGGCTATTTCAGATTCGGGTTTTTCTGAATAAATGCGTGAATTAGCTGATAAATAGCTAATGTAGGACACGAAAGCTGAATTGGTCGAGCCCTTCGCACACTCTACAGTTTGGTAGTCTTGCCTCCAGAACCCCCACCATAACCGCCGTAGCCGCTCTCACTTCTGTTATCCAAGCTCGTTTCCTTCACAAACCCGGTGTAAGCTTCCATCCCGTGTTCGCCGATATCCAAACCTTCAGCCTCCTCTAAAGCAGAAACGCGGATACCCAGCAAAGCTTTGAGTGCCATCCAAAAAATCGTACTCAGCAGCACGGTCATCCCGCCTACAGAGATAATGCCGACCAACTGCGCCCAGAGTTGGCCGAAACCTCCGCCCACAAGCAATCCGGCTGCCGGGCCTGTGGTATAAAGTCCAGTTGTAGGGCCGTCAGCAAACAAGCCCACTGCCAGAGTTCCCCAGATGCCGCAGACTAAGTGAACTGAAGTTGCGCCTACAGGGTCGTCAATTTTCAAGTTGTCGAAGAAAGTTACTGCGAAAACTACCAGGATGCCGGCGACCGTGCCGATAATGGCAGAGTTGGGTATGTTGATCCAAGCGCAGCTAGCTGTTACCCCGACTAAGCCGGCGAGGATGCCGTTGATAATCATCGAAAGGTCGGGTTTGCCAAGGTACAGCCAAGCAGTAATGGTGGCAGCAGCTCCCCCGAAGGCACCGGCGGTGTTGGTGGTGAGCGCAATGTGGGCGATCGCATTTGGATCGACTGCCATTGTCGAACCGGGATTGAACCCGAACCAACCCAACCACAGAATCAAACAGCCCAGGGTGGCAATGCTCATATTGTGCCCCGGCATCGCCACAGTATCGCCGTCGCGGTACTTGCCGATCCGCGGCCCCAAAAATGCCGCTCCCATCAAAGCAGCCCAACCGCCTACCGAGTGAATCACTGTCGAACCCGCAAAATCCCAGAAGCCTGCTTTTACCAGCCAGCCGCCGCCCCAAATCCAGTGTCCGGTAATTGGGTAAGCAATGCCTACTAGCAGCAAGCTGAAAATTAAGAATTCCAGGAATTTAATTCGCTCTGCAACGGCTCCAGAAACGATCGTGGCAGCAGTTCCAGCAAAAACTAATTGGAAAAAGAATTTAGCGTTAAGAGGCACTCCCGTCCAGTTTAATGCGCTGAAAATGCCTTGATAAGCGTCTCCTGTGGCGGGGCTGTTGTCAGCTACATTCCACAGGAAAAATCCGCCACTGGTGCCGATAAAACCGTTGCCGTCGCTGAACATTAACGCAAAGCCGATCGCCCAATATGCGATCGTAGAAAGCGCAAAAACAATCAAGTTTTTGGACAGCACGTTGACGGCATTTTTTTGGCGACAAAAACCGGTTTCCAACATACAGAAACCCGCGTTCATAAAGAACACTAGCATCGCCGCAACCATGACCCACATGGTATCCATGCCCACCTTAAGGCTTGCTAATTGTTCCTCGGTGGTTGGCGCGGGAGCTGTTTGGGCTACCGCCGCATATCCCCACACCAAGACGATGATTGCAGCTAAAGGTATACACGCTTGCCAACTTGGAGTGAGGCGGGCGATCGCCCTTTGTAACTTCTTCAACCTGTTGACTTTCGTAAAAAATTTAGCTGCTGACAAATTTAAAGACTCCCGCCTGACGGGTTTTGACTTTTTCTTTCCGACAGTCATTTTAATCACTTTTACCCTCTTTACGGCTAGTAAGCTCAGCAATATTCGGAAAACTTTCCAATCTTACTACAAAAGTTTATGGATTATTTGTTGAGATTGAGATAGTTATGATAGCCTAGCTCTTCTAGTTGATTTTGTTTTTTCAGTACAGATTCGGACAAAGTTTTGCGGTAATGCAAAACTCGCTCTAGCAATTCTGGCTGATGAGCTGCCAGTATCTGAACTGCCAGCAAGCCAGCATTCTTAGCGTTGCCGATCCCCACTGTTGCTACGGGTATCCCGGCTGGCATTTGCACGATCGAGTACAGCGAATCTACCCCTTGCAGGTGGCGGCTCGGTACGGGCACGCCAATTACGGGCAAGGGGGTTAAAGATGCTACCATACCCGGAAGGTGCGCCGCTCCCCCGGCACCTGCGATAATGACTTTCAAGCCTCGTTGG
The DNA here is from genome assembly GCF_036702455.1 of Microcoleus sp. D2_18a_D3. Lineage (NCBI taxonomy): Bacteria > Bacillati > Cyanobacteriota > Cyanophyceae > Oscillatoriales > Microcoleaceae > Microcoleus > Microcoleus sp. D2_18a_D3. The sequence continues at coordinate 3,899 of NZ_JAUBTK010000145.1, read as the reverse complement.
TGAGCGGTTTGGGCATATTCCACCATGCGATCGGGGGTACGGTGCGCCGAGACGATCGCCACGGAGCAAGCAACGTTGAATTCTTCGCAAACTGCGATCGCATCTTTCATGGTTGGCAAATCCGAATCGCTACCCATGATAATTCCCACTGTCGCTTGATTCATAAAATTTTCCGATTTGAGATTTCAGATAAATGCTAATTTTAAATGATTGCGTTAACTCAAATTTAGATATTTTGTACCCAAACTGACCCTTAAAAGCAATTTGGCCACAAGCCCCCGTCTGAGCCGGCCTGGAGCCAGCAAAAAGCAAAAAGCTCCCCATCCTCATCGCCAGCCACCGGATTTATCCGTAGCGAATATTAAATCTAAAATCTAAAATCTAAAATCTAAAATCGGATGACTGAAACTGACCCTTAAAAGCAATTTGGCCACAATCCCCCGTCTGAGCCGCCCTGGAGCCAGCAAAAAGCAAAAAGCTCCCCCTCCTCATCGCCAGCCACCGGATTTATCCGTAGCGAATATTAAATCTAAAATCTAAAATCTAAAATCTAAAATCGGATGACTGAAGCCACAACCCCAACTGCCACCCCCACAGATATTCTCAATGCTCGCCTCCCCGGTTGCAAGGATTTGCAGATGCTTGCTGTTGACGAAACGGGAATCATTCAAGAAGTTTTGCCGATGGACGCCGTATTTAAACGGATTTGTCCTCCCCATTTGCAAGTGCTTGATGTAGGAGGGGATTGGCTTTCTCTGGGCGGTGTAGACTTGCAGATTAACGGCGCCCTCGGTTTTGCTTTTCCCGATTTAGAAAGCAAGCATATTGAAATTTTGCCGAAAATTTGTCAATTTTTGTGGAATCAGGGAGTGGATGCTTTTTTGCCGACTTTGGTGACAACTTCGGTGGATAAGTTTAGGCGATCGCTCTCGACTATAGCTGATTATATCCGCACTGTACAAACCGCCGAGCGCGCAACAATTAAACCCAAAACAGCGGAAATTCTCGGCGTTCATCTCGAAGGCCCTTTTCTCAACCCCCAGAAGCGAGGCGCTCACCCAGTTGAGTTTTTGTTACCGCTAACTATAGAAAATGTCAAGCAAGTTTTAGGAGATTGTGCCGATATTGTCAAAATAATTACTTTAGCGCCGGAGCTAGACAGCACAGGCGAAGTCATTTCCTATTTGCAAAGTTTGGGAATTTCCGTGAGTCTCGGACACTCCCAAGCGACGGCCGAGCAAGCGCAACAAGCATTTGAGCGGGGAGCTTCAATGGTAACTCACGCTTTTAATGCGATGCCGAGTTTGCATCACCGAGAACCGGGTTTGTTGGGAGCGGCGATTGTTTATCCGGGCGTAAAATGCGGTTTAATTGCTGACGGGAAGCACGTTTCTCCGACAATGATTGATTTTTTGCTACGCGCTGGTAGGTATCAAAAAGGCGTTTTTTTAGTGAGCGATGCTTTGGCTCCTTTGGGTTTACCTGACGGTGTTTATCCTTGGGATTCCCGACAAATTGAAGTCAGAAAAGGTACAGCTTGGGTAAGATTAGATTATCACTCGACCCTGGAATCTGCTACTTTGGCAGGTACAACTCTGCCGCTGTTGGCGGGAGTTCAGAATTTGGTGGAGTGGGGGATTTGCGATGCCGAAAGTGCGATCGCCCTGGCAACGGAATCTCCGAGAAAGGCGATCGGACTTTCGGGAATTATCGGCAATTCAGCAACTCAATTATTGCGCTGGAATTTAAATGAACCGACAAAAGAATTGGCTTGGCACCGGTTGTTTTAAGTGGTTCCATTTAGTTTCCATGCCATTAGTTTCTCGCGCAGTAGAGTTCGTAGTGAGGACGAAGAGTCGTTATGCTAAGCCCTGCTAACAGCAATTCGGTGTTCTCGGCAAGTTCGATCGTAAATATGATTTAATTCCACAGCCAAGCAAATCTCGCCCCGCAGCCACAGCGGTAAAACAGGGAGATCGCAGCCCACAGCCAGTTTTTCCTGCCAAATATCGAGGCATTGGTTGCCGTCTCGCTCGATCGGTCGATAAGCTGTAGCATAGAGTTCAGCGTCGAAGGGCAAAGCGCTTCCTCCCGCCAGACGGGCTAACAATTCATTATGAAGATTTGCCTTCCTTCCCGTCACAACATCAACTATTACCAGCCCAATTCCCTGGCGCAAATACGTTTCGCACTTAGAAACAAAAGCACCGCGATGAGTAGAACGAACTTTGTTGGCAGGACTTACTAATTCAATTGCACCGGCTAATACTGGGCCTGCTTCAGTGTTAAAAATACTGACTTGCACCGTTTCCGCCGCAGTTAGAAAAGGCACGCTTTGGGCTGGGGGTGACATCCAATTGTTTGGGAAATCTCTTGGCAAACGAATTACCGTCTCTGGACAATCAAACTCCGGTAGAGGTTCCTCAAAAGCTGCTACATCAATTTCAATCCCAAACTGCACGTTGGGTTCGGCAAAGTAATTTGCGGGTAATTTGGCATTCAAATCCGATGCAATGTAAGTCGCCCAGGCGTTGTGAAAGGCGTGCCAGTGACGGCGAACCGACAGCGGCGGGCGGAAATGATCTTGTAGCACCATATTTTTTAAAGTTAGCGCTGATTAAAATTATCGCTAGAATGTGCGATCGGCTGAACTCGGTTTTTATGGAATTAGTTTCTCAATTCGGGATTGTTCGAGTTGCGATCGCCCGTATAAGTAAATTTAACTCAATTTAATTGGGTGGGGAGTGTCAATCGATTTTAGATTTTAGATTTTAGATTTTAGATGTAAAATTGAAGAACTTAGCCCACTGATAAATTGGGGGGCCCCGGATTAAATTACTTTCGGTCAACAATAACTGTCGCTGCGGCTTTATAATATTTAACCGTTGGCAATAACTCAGCAGCAGGCAGATCGATGAATTTGGTAGACGACAAGACTATAGTTAGACAGTATTTTAACTCGACGGGATTCGATCGGTGGCAGCGAATTTACGGCGACGGCAAAGTCAATAAAGTTCAGCTAGACATCCGCACCGGGCACCAGCAAACAGTGGATACAGTCATCGAATGGCTGCAAGCTGACGGCAATTTACCCGGGCTTTGTGTCTGCGATGCCGGCTGCGGTGTGGGATCTCTGAGCATTCCTCTGGCTGACGCTGGGGCAATTGTTTGCGCTAGCGATATCTCTGAAAAGATGGTAGCAGAAGCCTACGCTCGATCGACAGCCGTTCCCGGCAAGCTCTACAACATCTCCTTCGCCGCCCAAGATTTGGAAGCTTTAACGGGCAAATTTCACACTGTCATTTGTTTGGACGTGCTGATCCACTATCCTCAAGATAAGGCTGCGGAAATGATCGCTCACCTAAGTTCGATCGCCGAATCGCGACTAATTCTTAGTTTTGCCCCCAAAACATTAGCACTTACCGCCCTCAAAAAATTTGGCGAACTTTTCCCCGGCCCGAGCAAAACTACCCGCGCTTACCAGCACCGCGAAGCTGATATTATCAAAATCCTAGAAAACAATGGTTTTGTTATTAACAGAACAGCGATGACTAGCACTAGCTTTTACTATTCTCGCTTGCTGGAAGCTGTGCGAAAATAGGTTAAAAATATCGGCAAAAAAGCTAATTTATCATCAGCCTAGGGTGCGCCTAGCGCACCTTCCCTTCCCAGATTTAGGTCAGTGAACATCTCTACTATGCGATTGCTTCGCGGAGGTTCGCAATGACAAGTAAGGCACGCACCGCGCACTTTCCCGCTCAACAATTAGATATTTTTCCCTCCTCCTCCTTCTTTCTTCTTCCTTCTTCCTTCTTCCTTCTTTCTTCTTCCTTCTTCCTTCTTCCTTCTTCCTTCTTCCTTCTTCCTTCTTCCTTCTTCCTTCTTCCTTCTTCCTTCTT
>NZ_JAUBTK010000144.1:0-8665 GCF_036702455.1 Microcoleus sp. D2_18a_D3 | reverse complement strand
ATTTAGTCGATTGATGGATATGTGCTGGGCTGCTGATTTTACAACCCAGTCGTTTGAAAAATGTTGGTAATGACAAGGCCTCAAAGCTGAAGTCCTCTAAAAGAGGACTAATGAATTATTCAGTCCTCTTTTAGAGGACTTTGGCTATTAGACAGGGAATTCATTCCCTGGCGGACTGGCGGGTAGGCGCGAGGACTAGCGGACGAAAAGCTTAAGTTGACACGCCTTGGGCACTGCCGTGTCCTTACAAATATATAGACAAATTGTGGGGCACGGCAGTGCCGTGTCCCTACAAATATATAGATTTTATCTAGGATTATGCAAAGATTTTTGCACCGATTCCAACCACTCTCGGACTGTTTTATTTTCGGATTGTGGATCGTAGTAACACCCTAATTCATCGAGGATGAATGCTTCTAAATCGGCTGGGGCGATCGGCATTTTTAGCAGTTTGCTGAGTTCTTGCGATGCAGCTTCAACAGTTGCGGGGGGTTCGCTGCTGCGGTAGTTGTTCACTACATCGCTGGGAGTGTCAGCTTCTAACGGCCAGTCTTGGTGAAAGTAGGAACTGAAAAATTGGGTTAAATGAGGAAATTGATTGATCATTGGGGATAAGCTGTGAGAATAAAGTATCCGGGTGGTAATTTGGCGCTGCGCTGGAGGACGATTCTCAGGCGAGATGTTGAATTTGCTTTGGATGCGCGGCGACGCAGAGTAATGCCAATTATTCTGTTGGCGTTGTAGTCGATCGTATAACGATTACCTCGACTTTTCACCCAAGAGTCGATCGCACTTTGATTTCTGTTCATTGCTTCTGCAATAGCCGCTTCGGCGAGGGAACGGTCAGTAAAAGAAGATGCTGCAGAAATTCTCGTTTCGCTTGCGAGTCGCTGTGCTAGTTGTGCTTCTGTTTTACCAACGTGTCTCTCTAAAGTGTGTCCTCCTGCTGATTCGTGAAAGTCTAATCCGCCGCCCGGTATGTTGGGTACAAAAGCTATGGTGGTTTGTGGTAGGGTTGAGATTTTCGGTGCAACAACCGTGGCGTAAACACCCGGTATAGCCGATTGGAATAATATAATTATTGAGGCGATCGCACACAGGATACCTAAAAACTTTTTTAGGCGATCGAGTTGAGTTTTCATTGCTGGTGAATCTCTTCCTTATATTTAATAGAGGTGTTGGCTTTGTTTGTCTATTTCCTAATCTACCATTCGTAAGTTAGAAATTAATTGCGCGCCGCATTTAAATATACGGTGTGCAGTGCGCGACCTACGGTTAAGTAGAAATGGCCCGCAATATTTAAATACATGGTTCTCCGCGCGCACCCTAGGATTATTCATAAATAGACGTAAATAGAGGGGGCTGGGCGCCCAGCATACGATTATTGAGAATAGTTTGTGATTTCTGTGGTTTACAAAGCTTCACTCACTATGAGAAAAAGTTAATAATTCTTTGAATAAATCACTGATTATTGATGATAAATTAATTGATCATCTTTAAAAAATTGAAAAAATGCAAGTAGTTATCCTAGCAGGTGGTCTCGGTACTCGTCTCAGAGAAGAAACAGAATTTCGTCCCAAACCCTTAGTTGAGGTGGGGGGGCATCCGATTATTTGGCACATCATGAAGATATATGCACACTACGGTTTCCAAGACTTTATTGTGTGCTTGGGCTATCGCGGCAACATGATTAAAGAATATTTCCTCAATTATGAAGCCATGAACAATGACTTTACTATCTGTCTGGGACGCCAAAATATCATCACTTATCACGAGGAACATCTCGAACAAGATTTTAAGGTGACACTGGCTGAAACTGGCGCGGCAAGCATGACGGGAGGGCGGGTAAAACGAATCGAAAAATATATCGATCGCGAGAATTTCATGGTGACATACGGCGATGGAGTAGCTGATGTCGATATTGACGCCTTGATGGATTTTCACAAGTCTCACGGGAAGCTGGCAACTGTCACTACATTTCGCCCGATTTCTCGCTTTGGAATTTTGGAGGTAGACAGCGATAGCCGCGTAGTTCAATTTACTGAAAAACCTCAAATCGACGGCTGGATCAGTGTTGGATATATGATATTTAACCGCCGGGTATTTGAGTATTTGGGGGGAGATGATTGTATTTTAGAACAGGAGCCGATGCAGCGTTTGGCCGCAGACGGACAGTTGATGGCTTACCGTCATGAGGGCTTCTTCTTTGCGATGGATACTTTTCGAGAATACAAGTATTTAAACGAACTTTGGGATGAAGGGAAGGCTCCTTGGAAAGTGTGGCAATGAGTTAGTTTTGGCATTCTCAGTCAGCCTTTTATGAACAGGCAAGATGCCCGTTCCACAATAGATAGAATTTATTTCTTGTGGAACAGGCATCTTGCCTGTTCTTGATAAGGGTGCACAATGTGAGGAAATAAGTAGGGACACGGCACTGCCGCGTCCCTACCTCTGCTATAAAATAATTATAAAACATGGATTTTCAAGATATTCTAAACAGCACAGAAACTTACCTGCAAAAGTGCGTTTCACCCCACGCGGAAATTATCGACAGCGACTCGGAAGCCCTAAAAACAGCAATTGCTGGATTGGAAGATCGATCGCTCTTAGCATTGCGAGTTCCCCAAAAATGGGGCGGTGCCGAAATTGCACCGGAGATTTTTTACCAATATCAGGAATTGACGGCTCGATATTCCGGCGCATTGTCTTTCCTGCAAACTCAGCACCACAGCGCAACTGCGATGCTTGCCAACAGCGACAATGAAATGCTAAAAAGCAGATACTTGCCCGCGATCGCCCAAAAAGAGTTACGCTTGGGTATTGGGTTTTCGCATTTAAGGCGATCGGGCAATCCGGCCGTCACCGCCACTCCCGCAAAAGATGGCTATTTACTGTCAGGAAAAGTTCCTTGGATAACAGGTTTTGGCTTTTTTCAAAAGTTTATTGTAGCTGCGGTACTTCCTGACGAACCCGCTGTTTTCGGTTTAGTGCCTTTTGCCAATATTGAAGGCGAATATGGTAAAATAGCTTGTAGCGAAATCATGCAGTTAATTGCCATGAACTCGACTAATACTGTGACAGCCACTCTGGATAATTGGTTGCTGCATGAATCGGAAATAATTTCAGTTAAGCCTGTCGGCTGGATTTCGGAAAACGACACCAAAAATATACTGAATTTTGTTCCGGCTACTTTTGGCTGTATTCGAGCGGGATTGGATGTAATTGCAGCAGCGGCGGCTGCTAAGAATTCACCTTTTATAACGGCGGCTTGCCAAAAACTAGAGCAAAAGCTCGATCGGCTAAAACAGAATTTCCCACAATCTCAACATAGCTCGAAAGCAGAACAATTAGCGCTGCGAGCTCAAGCCATTGATTTAGCGGTGCGTTGCGGGCACGCTGCGGTTGCAGTTTCTAGCGGTGCTGCTAACGGTGTGCTACACCCAGCCGGTAGAGTTTATCGAGAAGCTTTGGTGTATACTGTTTCCGGGCAAACAAAGGATGTGATGGAAGCAACGCTCGATCGACTAATCGAATTTTAGATTTTAGATTTTAGATTTTAGATTTATCTCGCAGAAGGTCAAAAACTCAACTGTGTTTAATAAATAATAAATATATTTAACCTGATGACAAACAACTTTAAGTCAAATAACTTAAAAACTATCGCCTATAGCACAATTGTAGACTTAACCCATGCAATTCACCCAAATATTCCCATTTGGCCAGGAGATCCAGCCCCAGAAATTGCCACAGTATCTCAAATAGAAACAGACGGGTATTTCCTGCGAAAATTTTCGATTGGCGAACACAGCGGCACTCACATCAACGCACCCAACAGCTTTTATGCAGAAGGCGCCAGCATTGATAATTATTCCCCGCAGTCGCTCGTTGTGCCGGCAATTGCGATCGACATCCGAGAGCAAAGTCTTGCCAATCCCGACTACACTTTAACAATTGATGATATATTGACTTGGGAACGGCAGCACAAACTTATAGAACCGGGAAATCTAGTTTTATTGTATACTGGCTGGCAAGAAAAATGGGATGACGAGAAAGCATTTTTCGACAGAGACGAGCGCGGAATTTGCCACTTTCCGGGATTTGGCAAAGCAGCAACTCAATTTTTGCTAGAAGAACGCTCTATCGCGGGAATTGGAACCGACACTCACGGAGTCGATACCGGGCGAGATGAAAGTTTTGCGGTTAACAAATTGGTATTGGAAAAGCAGCGAATAGTGCTGGAAAATCTAGCAAATCTCGACTTGTTACCTGCGGCTGAAATGACTTTAGTTATCGGAATATTGCGCCTTTTGGGAGGTTCCGGTTCGCCCGTGTCAGTGTTAGCTTTTGTTGCTTGAGCCGGTAAAACTTACATCTTGTATTATGCTCAAGAACGGGCAAGATGCCCGTTCCACAAAGAGTAAATTTTTTTTGTGGAACAGGCCGAAAAGCCTGTTCCTAAACGGAAAGCCGGATGCCCTTTCCACAAAGAGTGAATTTTCTTGTGGAACAGGCCGAAAAGCCTGTTCCTAAATAGGTAATTGAGAATGGTGCAATATCTCAGGTAAAATTAGATTGAGAGAAGTCGAGTAAAAACAATTAAATTAATGACCGAACTGCCCAAGGATCTCAACGAGGCGATCGCCCAATCCCGCATTGCCACCGCCGCTGCCCTCTCGGACGGCAAAACTCTACTGCAAGTCGAATTAGTATTTCCAGAAATCGCCCTACAAGCACAGTCTATCACCTTACAATTCCTCCCAGAATTTGAGGAAATCTACCCCGGAGTAAAAGTCTTTTTTCCCGACACCGGTGCTGCTGCCCTCGCGCGCCGTGACTGGGGAGAAACACCGTTTAAAGTCACTGATTTAGGCAGCAGTCGCACTCCTGTTGAAGATAAAATAGCGCCGGAAGATCAACTTTTCCTTTTGATCAATCCAGCAGCCGTAGAAGTTGCCCAAGTCGAAAAACTTTACATAGCTGCTGCAGGTCGCCCAGTAATTCTACTCAACCCGCGCCTCGAAGATGTTGCCACCATAGGTATAGGCTATGCGGGCCGCCAATTGCGCGATCGATTCCTCAGCAAAATTGAATCCTGCTACTACATCAGACCCCTAGACACTGCTGCTTTATTCCGCTGCTACCCCCAATCCTGGCAAGTGTGGCTGGAAACAAACGACCAATACGAACTAATTTCTGAAACCGCCCAAAAACCAGTCGGAGACGATTTAGAGCGGATTTTAGCCGCTTCTCTCCCCAGCGCCGATCCTGACTCCACCACACCTGCCAAACCCTTAAAAAAGAAAGGTTTTTTGGCAGAACTCCAGACATTCCTCAAAGCTTTGACTCAGTAACAATCGTTAAGGCTCGATCGTATTTTAGGGTGGTCAGCTAGGATTATTTTCGACTTAATCGGTCGGCTAATCGCTGATGCACCCTAGCGCGTGAAATAACTCAAAGCTTTGCCTCAGTAACAGCACTTGCAGAAGCACAATTAACAGCTTGCCTGTGTTTCTATCAGTAGCTACGCAAACAGAGACTGGCGAGCTTTACAGAATCTTTATACAAAGCACTATAATGGGTGACACCCCTCCACCGTAAAAGAGGGGAGGCAAATAGCAGCAAAATCAGATGCTATAAGCTAGAGATGGGGCTTTTGAGTCAGGGAAGCGGATAAACACAATGGAGCATCGGCGCATTGTTATCGGGGACGTACACGGGCATTACGACGGCTTAATGACCCTGCTAGAGGCACTTGCCCCCAGCTCGAACGATCGCGTCTATTTTTTGGGAGACTTAATCGATCGTGGCCCCAAAAGCGCTCAGGTATTAGATTTTGTGCAGCAAAGCCCCTACCAAACTCTGTTGGGCAACCACGAACAACTGATGCTGGAGGCTTTGTCGGGGACGCCGATGGATATGCGAGCGTGGCAATCTTGGCTCTACAGTGGCGGCGATGCGACAGTAGCGAGCTACAGAGAGACAGGGATGATGCCGTACAAACACTTAGAGTGGCTGCGATCGCTCCCCACGCACCTGGACTTAGGGGACATCTGGCTAGTTCACGCCGGCGTTGACCCCCATCTGTCGCTCGATGAACAGTCGATCGAACAACTCTGTTGGATTCGCAGGGAATTTCACACCATGTCGAAACCCTATTTTCCCAATAAATTAATTATCACGGGTCACACGATCACCTTTACCTTTCATGGGGTCAGACCGGGCGAATTAGTCAGGGGCGAAGGGTGGTTGGATATTGACACGGGCGCTTATCATCCCAAAAGCGGCTGGCTGACAGGATTTGACCTCAGCTACCGCAGAGTTTATCAAGTAAATGTATTTAACAATCAAGTCCGAATTTTGCCGTTTGACGAAGTTGTCAGGCAATTGAAGCCGCAGCCGATTGCACCCCCGAAACCTGCGATCGATTCTGTGGTTCAACAGCAGTGTTAAATCAAGTTTTAGTTGTAGGGTATGTCAGTTCACGTCCGATCTATCTTAGATATTGCACCTTTGTCAATAATTCTTTTATGAACAGGCAAGATCCCTGTTCCACAAGAAAATTTATCTCTTGTGGAACGGGCATCTTGCCCGTTCTTGAGAATGGTGCAAGATGTGATATCTATTAAATCGCAATTAACTTGCTGCTGACTTACCCTAGTAACTGGATTTGTTTTTTAATCAACCGCGAAGACGCGAAGATCGCGAAGTAAGAAAAGAGAAGAGAAGAGAAGAGATTGCCTGACTGATTTACATTTCTACGAGCCCAAAAGCCTGCGGATTTCTAGCCTGTAATCCTCATTATCCAAACCTTCACCGCTAGCAAGCTCCGGATCTATAGCCTGCGAAATAGCAGCAATACGATCGCCAGTTGCCGGGTGAGTGCTTAAAATGCTCGGAGGAGAAGGCTTGTTGAGCAACTTTTTCATAAAATCAACCATCCCAGATTGAGCGTAGCCCGCTCGCCCCATAGTTTGCAATCCCAACTGATCGGCTTCATACTCAGCTTGGCGACTGTGGGGGCGCCGCAAGGCCAATTCCACCCCAATCTGAACCGCCTGAGATCGATCGAGCCCAGTCGCCGAAGCTACACCTGAAGCTATGGCCATTTGACGCATTTGTTTAAGCGCGTGACGAGCATTAATGTGAGCGATTTCGTGGGCGATGACACTGGCCAATTCTGCCTCATTGTCCGCCGCCGTCATCAAACCTTTATTCACATAAACAAAACCGCCCATTGTCGCAAAAGCATTAATATTGTCGTCGTCAATCACTTGAAAAGTATAAGGAATATTGGGGCGAGTGCTTTCTTGAGCGAGTCGTTGACCGATACGGTTGATATATTCTGTAGTGTCCCGATCGCGGTCAATCTTAAACTCGCTGTTGGTTAACTGCTGATTAATTTGTCGGCCAATAGTCACCTCTTGCCGATCGGACATATTCGACAATTGAATAACTTGAATGCCTCGGAAAATCAGTTCAGGCAAAGAAAATGCTTGAGTCGGTTCCGGGGAAACCACCCAGATACCCGCAGCCACAATCAGGGACAGAAACAGATAAATCCCCCGGCCACAAGTACGCCGGCAAGTCAACCAAAAATTTTTTAACATGAGTGATACGTGCCAGAAGTTAGATAAAATTGTACGAAAAACTCGAAAAGTCACTAAATAGGCAGACGCAATTTGAGGCTGATTAGTTGCTATTCTAGCTTTTTGTCAATTTTTAACCGCGCCACCAGCTTCTGGGCGATCGGCCCGCAGGCCAACCAACCGCCGTCAACTGCCTTCTGGGTTAAGTGCCCCAGTCATGCGGATTTGGGGCGATCGTTGTGGTAATATCTTTTAGCTTCAGGACTTACACATCAATAAAGTATGTCATTGCCAGCGGTAGCTCAGCAATAGCAGCATCTGTTTTTCATCGATGTCTGCGTAAGTCCTGATCTTGTAAACATACTCCTTTCGCTATCAGTATAATAGGCGATTTATGAAAATTTTGGATTCTCAAGGCCGGCTGTTCGGCAAACTCAGCATCCTAGACGTAGGTGCGGCTCTGATCGTACTGCTAGTTGCAGTCGGAATCTTCTTCTTTCCCGGCACTTCTGGCGGTTCCGTCGCCCAAGTCGGCACCAGTGTCAAACCTGTAGAAATTGATGCAATTGCGATCGGTCTTAAAGGAACAAACGTTCAAGATTTGTTCAAACCCGGTGATAAAATCAATGTGGTGATCCGCAATCAACCCTCCGGTCAGATTACCATCAAATCAGCCAAAACTCTCACCAGAACCCTAGCAGTTCCTCAGCCCAACGGCACTCTGAAAGCTCTCCCCGATCCCAGAGAAGAAGAAGCCTTCAGCAAAAATATGATGTTTACCTTAGAGGGAAAAGGTCAACTTACTGAAAATGGCCCGGTTTTAGGTAATACGAAAGTCAAAATTGGCACTACGCTAGAGCTTGAAGGCAGCAAGTACATTTTCAACGCCAGCGTTATCGACGTGCGAGTAAAAGAGTAGTCAGTAGTCAGTAGTCAGTAGTCAGTAGTCAGTAGTCAGTAGTCAGTAGTCAGTAGTCAGTAGTCAGTAGTCAGTAGTCAGTAGTCAGTAGTCAGTAGTCAGTAGTCAGTAGTCAGTAGTCAGTAGTCAGTAGTCAGTAGTCAGTAGTCAGTAGTCAGTA
>NZ_JAUBTK010000143.1:0-8832 GCF_036702455.1 Microcoleus sp. D2_18a_D3 | reverse complement strand
CCCATCAAAATCCAAGAAATCATTTTCGGCTCCCCTCTCGTACTTTGGTCCGTATCATACCCTGATTCAGCAACGCCAGAAAAATAAAGGATGAAGTCATATTCTCCCCAACTCTCCCCCTCTCCGATTACTGTGTTGTCACTGGCTATGTCAAGTAGCGACTGATACATTAAGAAATATGATAGTTAGCTATTTAGTATAGGGTGATACAGAATAACTGTTTGTACAAATGGTGCAATCCAAAAGGCATAGACCATTAGATTGATAGTTGACGAATTTAGATGAGTCCGGCTATACGAAGTCGGGGGGTTGAGGATTGGGGAATTATCTATTGAAGATTTGTTCCGCTAAAACAGGGACTTAAAACCAAATAACTATTGCATCTAAAATCCTCACATCTAAAATCGGCTCGGTCTTCCCTGAAAATTGCTGAGTATGAAAAGGTACAACTAACGTGATCAAAAAAAGTTTAACGATCGGCATCATGGCGCTGTGGCTGTTAAGCGGGCCGCTGATGGACAATGCCTTAGCTCAAGATGCTGGTGCCGCAGCTGCGGTGGCGCCGAATCCGATCAACAGCGGCGATACGGCCTGGATGTTGGTTTCCTCAGCACTGGTATTGCTGATGACACCGGGGCTGGCGTTTTTCTACGGGGGACTGGTGCGATCGCGCAACGTCCTCAACACCATGATGATGAGCTTGGTGATGATGGGAACGATCGGCGTCACCTGGACGTTGTGGGGGTACAGTTTAGCCTTTGATGTCACCGCCAGCAACCTCAATGATAAAGGGTTTGGTCAAGGGATCGAAAGCTTCATCGGCGGTTTCGACTGGATGTTCTTGAACAACGTCACGGCGGACACCCCAGATCCGATCGGCTACGCACCGACAATACCCCACCAAGTCTTCATGGTTTACCAGATGATGTTCGCCATCATCACTCCAGCCTTGATTTCAGGGGCGATCGTCGAAAGGGTAACATTTAAAGCCTATTTCTGGTTCGTGCTGCTGTGGTCTACCTTCATCTACTCTCCTTTAGCCCACTGGGTTTGGGGTAGAGGCTGGCTGGCGGCGATCGGATCTCTGGACTTTGCCGGCGGCACAGTCGTACACATTAGTTCCGGTGTTTCTGCCGTTGTCGCAGCTTGGATGATCGGGCCCCGCAAAGACCACTTGAACAAGCCCCACACCCCTCACAACGTACCCTACGTCTTGCTGGGAATTGGGATGCTGTGGTTTGGCTGGTTTGGCTTCAACGGCGGTAGCGCTTTGGGATCTGGTTCTTTAGCAACAGTGGCTTTTGTCACCACGATGATTTCTGCAGCAGCCGGCGGTTTAACTTGGACAATTGTGGAATGGGTGCTCAGAGGCAAACCGACAGCAGTGGGAATTGCTAGCGGTTTCCTCGCGGGATTGGTGGGCATCACACCTGCGGCTGGATTCGTGCTGCCAGTGGGAGCGCTTTTGATCGGATCGATCACTTCCGTTTGCTGCTTCTTTGCCGTTAGTTTCCGGGCTAAGCTGGGATTTGACGACTCTTTGGATACCTTCCCGGTTCACGGCGTCGGCGGAACTGTGGGCGCGATTCTGACTGGCGTGTTTGCGACTAAAGCCGTTAACGCAGCCGGAAATAACGGGCTGTTTGCCGGGAATCCGGGGCTAATTGTGACCCAGTTTGTAGGCGTTCTAGTTACTTACCTGTTTGCGGCTGTCGGCACTTTTGTGATCCTGAAAATTTTGGAACAGTTTATGGAACTGCGAGTGCCCTCATCTGCTGAAGACCAAGGTTTGGATATCGGCCAGCACGGGGAAGAAGCTTACGGTGAGGATTTCGCCGGCGGTTTCAGTTCGTTTGAATCGAGTTCTCCTTTTGCGCCGAAGAAGGTTTGAAAAGACCATAAGACTGACGCACTCAAGCCTGTGAAACCCAGTTTCTTTGGAGATTTATCGACTCCCAACCCAGATTTTTCTAATAAACCGGATTTCTTTGCGGGATTTTGTGCAGCAGAAGGTTTGAATCTGTAATTTGCAGTCAGACTCAATAATAGTAGTTGGGTTGCCCCGTTTTGCAATTGTTGCAGGCGGGGTTTTCAAATTTGAGATGAGAGTTCTCCAATGGTTCTAAAATCAAAGGTAATTAACCTAGATTTCAACTCGATACCGCATGGATACTAAAGCTTTTAAACGATCGCTCCAACAGTCGGAAAACTACCACCGCAAGGGTTTCGGACACGAAGCTGAGGTAGCTGGGGTAATGCAGACGGCTTATCAAAGCAGTCTGATCCAGCAAATTCGCGACAATAATTACAGGCTGGAACGTGGCGCAGTCACGATCCGGCTGGCTCAGGCTTTTGGGTTTTGCTGGGGGGTGGAACGCGCTGTAGCTATTGCTTACGAGACTCGCCAGCATTTCCCCTCGGAACGGATTTGGATTACTAATGAGATTATTCATAATCCGTCTGTGAATCAGCATTTGCGCGATATGGAAGTTGGTTTTATTGCTGTTGAAAAGGGGCAGAAAGATTTTTCGGTTGTCGATAGTGGCGATGTGGTAATTTTACCTGCTTTTGGAGCGAGTGTCCAAGAAATGCAGTTGCTTAATGATAAGGGCTGCAAGATTGTTGATACTACTTGTCCTTGGGTTTCTAAGGTTTGGAATACTGTTGAGAAGCACAAAAAGAAGGATTATACTTCGATTATTCACGGTCAGTACAAGCATGAGGAAACTGTTGCTACGAGTTCTTTTGCTGATAAGTATTTGATTGTCCTGAATTGGCAAGAAGCTGAATATGTCTGCAATTATATTTTACACGGGGGCGATAGGGCTGAGTTTCTTGCTAAGTTTAGTAAGGCTTATTCTGTTGGTTTTGACCCGGATCGGGATTTGGAAAGCGTTGGGATTGCTAACCAAACTACTATGCTCAAAACTGAGACAGAGAATATTGGCAAGTTGTTTGAAAAAACGATGATGCGGAAGTTCGGGCCGGAGAATTTGAACGAGCATTTTCAGAGTTTTAATACTATCTGCGATGCGACTCAGGAACGGCAAGATGCTATGTTGAGTTTGGTTGAGGAAAAGTTGGATTTGATGCTGGTGATTGGGGGTTTTAATTCTTCTAATACTACGCATTTACAGGAAATTGCGCTCGACAAAACTCTTCCTTCTTATCACATTGATTGTGCGGAGCGCATTTTACCGGGAAATCGGATCGAACACAAGCCTTTGGGGGGAGATTTGGTCGTAACTGAAGGTTGGCTACCGGATGGTAAAATTGTAGTCGGCGTGACTTCGGGTGCTTCTACGCCTGATAAGGTTGTTGAAGATGCGATCGATCGCATTTTCGCGATGAAATCAGCGGCTGCGATTGTGTAATTATATTGTTTCGGCACTGCACTCGGAATCATAATTTTCTCAGTTAATTTTCTCAGTGCAGGGCGAGTGTCTCTTTGCCAGTGCGATCGAGACGCTCGCTCGTAAAAAGATATAATTCCGATGTTAAACTATAGCCTTTCTCAGAAAGATGAGGTACTCATGGGCATAGGGCATAGGGCATAGGGCATAGGGCATAGGGCATAGGGCATAGGGCATACCTCACTTTTTTGAGAAGCTATAATTTCAACCCCATTCTCCCCAATTACCCGATCGCTCGCATTTCTGATTTCTGATACTATTCACACGCGTCATCGCTTCTGTGAATTTCTCCCTCGCTCCAAAAGATTATTTTTTAAATAAGATATTAAAAATTCGCCTTTTTTTTGGGGGTAAAAAGCTTGACTTTGCTAGATTGACAATGTATTATTTAATAATGCAAATAGTGACAAAATTTAAATTTATGTCACCACTCCCATTATATAAATAATACCCCAAAAATCAACAGGAGTCAATAGGTAAAAACTCTTTTCTTTGCGCCGCAATTTGAAACTGCCAAAGGAACAGGAACGATACAAAAATCTATGCAAAAAAAGGCGAATTAAGCTTTGCAGGCTATCCTAGATTGTCGGGTGTCTGCCTGAATCACGAGACGCAAGAGAGCGATTTATGCCATCTCCGACTTAAGGGGGATGCGAGGAGGAGCGAGGCTAAATTAGAAACAAGATTGATCGCACATTTGAGCCTTCAATTTATAGGCTTTAGTCGCCGTCTCTGACCGCGCCCAAAATTCGAGTAGTCCGTATCCAGCTAAAATAAAAAAAAGCAGGACTCGCGTGCCGAGTATTTCATGAAACAATCCCTGACTCGCCAAATCACCGCAGGTATCGGAATGGCCGTGGCGCTGCTGATTTTCAATGCGACTACTTCCTATCGCAATACTCTCAAGTTAGTCGAAAACGAACGCCGGGTAGGCCACACTCACCGAGTTTTAACCGAACTCGAAGCTACGCTTTCCACCTTAAAAGATGCTGAAACCGGACAGCGCGGTTATTTGCTGACGGGAGAAGAACGGTATTTAGAACCCTATCACAGCGCGATCGCCCGCATCAACGAGCAAGTAGTCGAATTGCAGCAGCTAACCGCCGACAACAACCGGCAGCAACAGCGCATTCGCAACTTGAAAATTGCGATCGACTCTAAATTAGCCGAACTTGAAGGAACCATCAATCTGCGACGCCAACAAAAGTTAGAAGCAGCCCTGCGGGAAGTAAAATCCGGTAGGGGAAAGCAAATCATGGGCGGCATTCGGCAGCAGATAGCCACCATGACAGCCGAAGAAACTCAGCTATTGCAGCAGCGTGCCCGAGAATCTCAAACGAGCGCTACTTTGACAATCCTGACTTTTACCGTTGCCACTTTAGTAAATTTCCTCTTGATGCTGGCGGTTTACTATTTGGTGAAGCGCGATCAAACTTTGCGCGACAATGCCGAAATCAAGCAAAATCAACTTTTAGAACAGCTAGAACATGATCGCCACTCCCTACAATTAACCGAAGAACGTTTCCGCCTCGCCATTCTCAACGCACCGCTGCCAATTATGCTGCACGCTGAAAACGGACAAGTTTTGCAAATTAACAGCGCTTGGACAGAATTTTCAGGCTACCAACACTCAGAAATTCCCACAATTGAAGATTGGACAGAAAAAGCTTACCACAACCGCAAATCGCTAGTGCAAGCAGATATCGATCGGCTGCACCAATTAAACAGCCGCATTTCTGAAGGCGAATATATGATTGCCACAGCCAGCGGCGAAACTCGCATTTGGGACTTTTATTCCGCACCTTTAGGCCAGCTTTCCGACGGCAGAAGTTTAGTAATTAGTACCGCCATTGACATAACCGCACGCAAGCAAGCAGAAGCAGAAATTCGGATGCTCAACGCTACCTTAGAAGGGCGAGTGGCACTCCGCACCAATCAACTTCAAGCAGCTAACGAAGAATTAGAAGCTTTCACCTATACCGTCGCCCACGATTTGCGGGCTCCCCTGCGGGGAATGCAGGGATTGGCTGAAGCTTTATTAGAAGATTACCGTGACATCCTCGACGAACTTGGTCAAGAATACGCCCAGCAAATTGTTAATTCTGGGCAACAACTAGAAGAATTAATCGAAGATTTGCTAGCTTACAGCCGCCTGAGCCGCACTGATTTATCGCTGCAAGTTTTAGACTTAGAATCTGCTGTGGTCGAGGCAATTGCTATGGTAAAAGCCGACGCTAAATCCAGCCACGCTCAAATCATTGTTCAATCACCCTTGCCTGCGGTAATTGCCCACCGCGTTACTTTAATTCAAGTAATCGCCAATCTGCTCACCAATGCTATAAAATTTGTGGAAGGCGTATCACCCCAAGTACAGATATGGGCCGAGGAACTGGAGCTGCCTCAAAAGGGACAGACAGACAGGGATACAGCGGGAGAATTGGAAAGGGGAACTGTGGGACAGTGGGAGCATTCTCAGTTACTTATGACCAGCCCTGTATTGCCAGTCGGCTTCATCCGTCTTTGGGTAGAAGACAACGGCATCGGTATTGCTCCAGAACATCAAAAACGCATTTTTGGGGTTTTTGAACGGCTGCACGGTATTGAGTCTTACCCCGGAACTGGTATAGGATTAGCTATTGTAAAAAAAGGAGTCGATCGCATGGGCGGTCAAGTTGGAGTGGAATCTCAATTAGGACAAGGCAGTCGATTTTGGATACAACTGAGGAAGCATGACCGAAACGCAGACGATTTTGCTGGTGGAAGATAACCCTGTTGATATTCTATTGATGCAGCGGGCATTTCGCCATGAGAATTTTGCTAATACTTCGCTGCAAATTGTGCGAGATGGAGATGCAGCGGTTTTTTATTTAAATGGGGACGGAGAATACGGCGATCGCGATCGCTATCCTTTACCTGCGATAATTTTACTAGACTTGAAATTGCCCAGGCGATCCGGTCACGAAGTTCTAGTTTGGCTGAGGCAGCAGCCGGAACTAAAACGCTTGCCGGTGGTTATGCTTACTTCTTCTAGGCAAACACTTGATGTCAAGCGCGCTTACGATTTAGGGGTAAATTCTTATTTGGTTAAACCGGTCGGGTTTGCTTCTTTATTGGAAATGATGCAGAGTTTTAGCGAGTATTGGCTCAACTATAGCGAACTGCCGGAACCTAGAGAATTGTCTGGTTTGTAGTAGCCGTTTCCCGGTTTTTATTGCTTGTTTACTCGTTACCAGGCTCTTTCGGGTAACGAGTAAATTAAGTTTCTAGTGAGTAAGCTAATACGCATTTAAATTGCATGGGGCAATAAATTTTCCTTCTTGTGGGGAGTAGGGGTTGGGCCGGAAAGCCCGCCCTCAACATACAATTTAAATGCACAACAGCTTAAGCCCGTCCTGTATCATCTTAAAGGGGCGATTTCCAACATTTTTATGATAATATATCGCCACTCTAGCTAATAGCAAAATTATTAATTGTTACAGTGCTACATATTTTGGTAATTGACGACAACCCAACAGATAGGCTGCTGGTCAAACGCGAATTAGAGCGGCAATTCTCGCAATTGCAAATAACGGAAATTTTTGACGATAGATTATTCGGGGAAGCACTGAAACGAGGCGGATTCCATCTGGTAATTACTGATTACCAACTACGCTGGACAAACGGTTTAGATGTGCTTCAAACTATTAAAGCCAGTTATCCAGAATGCCCGATTGTAATGTTTACGAATACTGGCAATGAAGAAATTGCTGTAGAGGCAATGAAATCAGGATTGGACGACTACATTATCAAGTCGCC
The DNA here is from genome assembly GCF_036702455.1 of Microcoleus sp. D2_18a_D3. Lineage (NCBI taxonomy): Bacteria > Bacillati > Cyanobacteriota > Cyanophyceae > Oscillatoriales > Microcoleaceae > Microcoleus > Microcoleus sp. D2_18a_D3. The sequence goes on along the minus strand of NZ_JAUBTK010000143.1, from coordinate 1,624 downwards.
GAAGCACTATGTCCGCCTTTGCGTTACGGTTCGCGCAGTGCTCGATCGAGTTGCCGCCTGGGAACGAGTCGCCCGACTGGAAAATCAACTTCATTCTCTGCTAGAACACTTAAATGTCGGAGTTTTTCGAGCGACTTCCCAGGGGCAGCTTTTGGAAAGCAATCAAGCTTTTTTGCGCTTGTTTGATGCCAGCAATTTAGCAGATGTCCAAGGGATTTATCTTCAGAAATTGTTTGTGCAACCCCTAGATTCAGGGGAGTCTCGGTCTCAAAATATTGAAATTACATTTCCTTTGGCAGACGGTCGAGTAAAATGGATTCGGTTTACTCAATATCTCTACAGCACAGAAGGTGAAAGTACCATTGAGGGATTGGTTGAAGATATTACTGAACTCAAGCAGGCTGAACTTGCTTTGCGGGAATTTAATGAAACTTTGGAAGAGCGGGTGAGAGAGCGTACTGCTGAGTTAGAAGAAGTTAACGCACAGCTCGAATCGTTTACCTATTCAGTTTCTCACGACTTGCGCGCTCCTCTGCGGGGAATTTCGTTTTTTGCTGAAATGTTGCTCCAAGATAAAGCCAGCGAGTTGGATGCTACTGCACAGGATTACTTGTATCGGATTAATGACGCTGCAAGTCTGATGAATACTTTAATCGAAAATTTGCTAGAGTACAGCCGCCTCAGCAAAGCTAACTTGCCACTAAAAGCAGTCTCTCTTCATTTAATTGTGGCTCGATCGATCGCGCAACTAGAGGCGGAAATTGCCGAAAAACAAGCTCGGATAACGGTTGTTCAACCCCTACCTACGGTGTTGGCCCATCCTGCTACGCTGCTGCAAGTCTTGACTAACTTGCTCTCCAATGCTATTAAGTTCGTGCAGCCGGGGATAGAGCCGCAGGTGCGAGTTTATGCAGAAGCTGAGGAAGAATATATCTATCTTTGGGTAGAAGACAACGGCATTGGTATTGCAGAAAGATTTCAAGAGAGGATTTTTGGGTTGTTCGATCGCCTGCATGGTCAAGAAGTTTATCCAGGGACGGGAATAGGGCTGGCGATCGCGAGCAAAGGAGTCGATCGGATGGGGGGTGCGATCGGGGTGAAATCGACTCTGGGAATCGGTACCAGCTTCTGGGTAAAATTACGCAAGTGCGAGAGTTGAGGAAGCAAGTTCGGCAACGCGCAGTGAATTGGGATTTAAAAGATGAGGCTCTAGGGAAGAAGGTTTTAACAGCAATATTCTGCTGTAGCTCAAAGAATCAATCAACCCGCTTGTTCACACCCGAAGACAGCATAAACAATTAGTATAGTAAGAGTTAAGTAATCTCTTGCACCTTTCCCGCCAGAGCCGGCTTTCTGATCTGTTTGACAACAACTTACTTAATTAATTAATTTGCTTGTGGACACGCCCCTAAAAGGCCGGTTGAGGATATTACCAGCTTTAAAATATAATAAAATAGAAGCAAATACAATAAAATTATTGGCAAGTCTAATTAACCCACCAAGTACATATTTAAATTGTCGAGATTGCTCAATAACATATTGTTAGATGTGAACTAACCTGACGGTCAACGGAGTACCGTTAGACCGCAGGCTTCTTTTTCCTTTTTTGCAAAGGCTTTTTTGA
>NZ_JAUBTK010000142.1:0-9023 GCF_036702455.1 Microcoleus sp. D2_18a_D3 | reverse complement strand
TTGACGGTGTTAGCGGTTCAACTCCTGACATTACTGGCCAAGAGTTAGTGATTTTCACAGGCGGCAGTTATGCCTCTTTGGAAGCTGCACAAGCTAAAGCCCTGGGCAATTCTACAACTGCTGGTTTCTTCGCATTTACGAATGCGTCGAACGAAACGGTGTTGTATTTTGACTCGAACGGTACCGCAGCGGCTGGTTCTACCTTGATTGCGAATCTGGGTACGGCTGCTAGCAATCTGGGAACGGCGGACTTTGTATTTACAGGTACGATCGCACCTTCTGCCAGTGGTACTACTACCAACTCAGGTAGCGTTGCCGATTTAACTGCTGCTGGGAACACTTTCCCGACCGACTTTAACAATTTCGGTTCAGGTGCTGGCGGTTACAACTTCAGCACTCCTGTCTTGTTTACAGGAGATGCGGATATTAACAGGGTCACTGGTACTGAATTTGCTGACATCTTGAATGGCGGAGCGAATGTTGATCTTTTAGTCGGCGGTGCAGGTAACGACAGCATCTCCGGCGACGATGGTAACGACAATCTCTTCGGCGACGCGGGTAGCGATACTCTCAACGGCGGCATCGGGAATGACACTTTAACCGGTGGTGCGGGAACCAATGTTCTCAACGGTGGTGCTGGTGCGGATGTGTTTGTGTTCACCGGAACTACTGCTGGCGGCGGGGATGTAATTACCAATTACAGCATTACTGACGATCAAATTAACATCGACAACACTGGTTTTCCAGGCTTTACAACCGGATCTGGACTTTTGCGTGAGAGTTTCTACGCTTACAGCAGCACAGTTTCTGTAACTGCGCTGGAAGCAACTTTAACCGGCCCGTCCATCATGGCTATCTACGACGGTTTGTCTACTAAACTGTATTACGATAGCAACGGTTCTACGGTTGGCGGTAACAGTTTGTTTGCAACTGTCAATAATGTCGATTTAGGAATTTCCGGTAATTCTGAATTGTTCTTGTTCTAAACGGCAAGAATCCTAATCGGGATATCGGTACGGTTAGGGACACAGCAATGCTGTGTCCCTACAATACAGAGGTAAGGACACAGTAATGCTGTGTCCTTTTTTTTAATTGTTAAACAATTTAGTCGCTCTTTTTTGGGTATGGAAATGGCATTGCCGTGTCCTCTTTTGCGTTGTTCGGGTTGGAGTCGATCGCACTCGCGAGGGCAGTTCCACCATCCAATCCGGTTGATTTTACCCGTTAGCCGAAATCTGGATACAGCGCCGTGCCATTTCCCTACAATTAATTGGGCGGTGGTTAAGTTTGTATTCATTAATCCCTCTCCTATGCAAATACAAATGCCACTTTACTTTTTGATAGTAAATTGTCATAACTTTGATTTTAGTCAACAGCTTTTTTAACCATTAAGCGCAACACCTAATAATTCTTGTCGTCCAAAATATAATAAAAATTTATAATTTAATGGTACGAGTGAAGCGGCAATGCCCACCCTACAAATAGAACCCTCGATCGCCCTAATCTAAAATCTATGAGTGCCCCATTCCGTGCCCAAAATCCCTTGTCAGTCAGTTTCGCGGATGTGGAGGCGGCGGCAAATCGCTTGCAGCGCACAGCTTTCAAGACACCGGTGCTGACTTCGGAAACTTTCAACAAACAGACGAATTCTCAGGTATTTTTCAAGTGCGAAAACTTTCAGCGCACGGGTTCGTTTAAATTTCGGGGTGCTTGCAATGCTTTGATGCAGCTATCTGAAGCTGAAAAACAGCGGGGAGTGTTGACTTTTTCTTCGGGAAATCACGCGCAGGCGATCGCCCTTGCGGCCCAGTTATTACAGATTCCTGCTACTGTTGTCATGCCGGCAGATGCGCCCAAAGTCAAGCAAGAGGCGACTCGTGGCTACGGTGCAGAGATTATTTTGTACGATCGCACTCAAGTTTCCCGCGAAGAGTTAGCGACTAAAATTGCCGCAGAACGGCACTTGAAAATTATTCCTCCTTATGATGATGCGCGGGTGATTGCGGGACAAGGTACGGCGGCGCTGGAATTAATCGCAGAAGTTGGGGAGTTGGATTTGCTGCTGGTTTGTTGCGGTGGCGGGGGTTTGCTGTCGGGATGCGCGATCGCGACAAAAACTTTGTCTCCGCAGTGTAAAGTAATAGGAGTAGAACCGGAACAAGCAGACGATGCGGCGCGATCGTTCCGCACGAAAACGCTGCAAACTGTTACTAACCCGGATACGATTGCTGATGGTGCGCGCACGCCATCTTTGGGGAAATTAACCTTTCCTTTGGTGCTGCATTATGTTGATGATATGGCAACAGTTTCAGAAGACGCAATTCGCAGTACAATGTTTTTTATGTGGGAACGCATGAAGATAGTTGTTGAACCGACGGGAGTGCTGGGGGCAGCAGCTTTGCTTTCAGGTGTTGTGAAAGCTGAAAATGCGAGAGTTGGGGTAATTGTCAGCGGGGGAAATGTCGATTTTAGTCATTAGTTATTGGATATCGGAATGATTTAACCGCAGAGAACGCAGAGAACACAGAGGGAGACAAGAGAGAGATGAATAATTCCGATGAAGTGCGGAATTGATATTATTAGTTAAGGAGCTTTGAGATGCTGCCATTAATCTTTGATACCTGCGTGCCCAGAGATGAGATTTTATCGGGAGACTTGTCTCTAGATTTATTTGCAGCAAAATTGCGGTTGGTAGTGGAAGGAAATGCACCTCAAGTTTATCAAGATGCTAATAAATTCTTTGCCAATACCTTCGCAACTGATGGGATTAAAACCCTAATCCGGGAAGTTTTCAGCCGCTTGATGAAGCAAAGCGCCGGGGCTGGGGTAGTTCGTTTGGAAACGAGTTTTGGGGGCGGCAAAACTCACGATGAAATTGCACTCTGGCATATCTGCAAGCAAGGGCGAGAAATTTTCGGATTGGAACGCTTTACAGATATTAGTGTGATTCCCGATCGCCCGATCCAAGTTGCAGCGATCGACGGTCGAGATTTAGACCCTGAACAAGGAGTTTATCACTCGGACAGCGGCTTGACAACCTACACTCTTTGGGGCGAAATTGCTTACCAAATTGGCGGGATTGCAGGCTATCAGTTAGTGCAAGGCAGCGATAAAAGCGGTGTCAGTCCCGGTACTTCGGTGGTAGAACGGTTGACGGGGGGACAGCCGACTGTGATTATTTTAGATGAAATTGCGCGGTATTTGCGATCGGCAAAAGCGAAACAAATTGGCAACAGCGATTTAGCCAAACAAGTGGTAGCTTTTCTATTTTCCTTGATGGATTTGGCGGCAGCCTGCGATAATTTAGTATTGGTTTATTCCCTCGCCTCGACAGCAGATACTTTTGCGGAAGAAACGGCAGAATTGCAAGAAACGATGCGCGCTTCTGCAAGACAAGAAAGGGTTTTGAGCCCTTCTACAGATATCGAAATTTACAACATCGTCAAACAGCGCGTGTTTGCCAGAGTTAGCGAGGAAGCGGCGCAAAAAGCGGCATCGGAATATTTGGCGGCTTATCGCAATTGCCGCGTTAATTTGCCCGATGGGTGCAAAGATGCGTCATACTCAGAAGCGATCGCCCAAAGTTATCCGTTTCACCCGGAATTGTTCAATCTTTTAACTAAAAAAATTGCTTCTATTCCTGAATTCCAGAAGACGCGGGGGGCTTTGCGATTGTTCGCGCAAGTCGTGCGGCATTTGTGGAGTGTAGAAGGAGTCAGGAGTCAGGAGTCAGGAGTCAGGAGTCAGGAAGGAGAATTCAGGAGTGAGGAAGAAGAATTCAGGAGGGACAATTCTGGATTCAGGATTCTGACTCCTGACTCCTTTCTTCCCATGATTCACACGCATCACATTCCTATAGGGATGGATGGCGAAATTACTAACGATCTTACTTCTCGGTTGCAACGATCGCCCTTGCGGAATGCGATCGGCGCTGATATCTACAATCCCGATGGTAGGCCGGCTTACGCACAATTGCAAGATGGGGAATGGATAGCAGCGGGAAAACCGCCGTTTTCTACTTTGGTAAGCAGAACAATATTTTTGCATTCTCTGACTCAGGGAAATTCTTCGGGAATTCGGCTGGCGGAGTTGAATTTGTCGCTGCTGACTCCGGGGGTTGACAGCGGTTTTGTCGATCGCGCTTTAGACAGACTAACTAAGGTAGCCTGGTATTTAGACTTCGATCCGATCACATCTTTAGCCCGGTTTAAAGAAGAACCTTCGATCAATAAAATCATTACCGAAGAGAAAGAACAAGTTGGGGTAATATTGGCGAAAGAAGATTTGCGAACTCGCCGGGATAGCATTTTTGCCAAGAAATTCTTTACCTTAGTTTCTAATATCGAAAGTCCCGGAAATGTAGACGATAACCCGGATGAGGTGGCGTTGTGCGCGATCGACTTTGACGATGCGACGGTGAATGCTTCTACCGACGCAGCCCCGGAATTAATCGAGAGAATTTTCCACAATAGCGGCGAAGCGGGGAAGTTTCGCACCTACCGCAATCGCTTGTTATTTTTGGTGGCGAATCGGCTAGAATTAGAAAACGCGATCGACAATGCCAGAGAATATAAAGCAATTCAAAATATTCTCAAAAGTCAGAACCGGATGGCCGATTTATCGGGAAGCCAGCAGAAGGAATTGAAGGGACGGGAAGGCACAAAAGATATGGATGTGAGAGTATCTTTGACTAATACTTACCGCCATTTATTTTATCCTTCAAATGACCAAGTAAAAGCACCAAAAGGATTGATGCACTACACTCTTACCGCCCAGGATGCGAGTATGGTGAAAGGCAAAAATAACCAGCAAGATGTGATTCTCAAAGTCCTCAAAGATTGCGGCAAAATTCGCGCCGAAGAAGCTAAACCTTTCGCCCCGGCTTTTATCTTGCAAAAAGTTTGGCCTCTGGGGTTGGATAGTTGGACGACGAAGGCGCTGCGCGATGCTTTTGCTAAGGATTTGAGTTTGAATATTCTCCTTGATGCGGAAGTTGGGAAGCTGCGGGACACGATTCGCGAAGGTTTGAAAATGGGCAATTGGGATATGAAAGTCGGGGAGAGACTATTTATCAAAACTGATGATAGCGTGTTGGCGCTGCCGGAGACGATCGAATTTAGCGATCGTGCCTCCCTATACAGACGCGGCATTCTCGAACCTCCAGCGCCCAAAGAAGTGGAACTCAGCGCTCAATTGATGCCCAGTACAGAAGCGGCAAAACCCGTGCGCGTCAGGTGGAAAGCGAAAGGAGCACTGACGGTTAGTTTGTATCAAAATGATAGTTTAGTGCCGGGAAATTTCCGCCCTTCCGATGAGTATGACGCCACCATTGTTAATAACACTATTTTTCGTGTGGTGGCCGATTACGGTAACGGGGAAACAGCAGAAAAAGCAACCAATGTCAATCTAAATCCTCAAGTTTCTAGCGTGCGAGATAGTGACAATTCTCCTTATGTTGTGGAAACGCTACAGCCGAGTTTGTGGGAGGCGAAACCGCCGATTATCCAAATTGACGGCACGATAAGTGCGGTATTTACGGGATTGGGCGATCGCATTAGCGACTACAAAGTGCAAGGCATCGAAGTGCTAGAATTGTCTGTGGATCAGGTAATGGATTATCGCAAATTGGGAACAGCAATTGCCCTATTGCAGCGCTGGCAACCGCAAATCGACCAAACCGCAACCATTCAAACCGGCGACCAATTTGTGCGGCTGGAATATCAAGGGGCGTTGCGGGGGTTTCAGAGCTTTTTCTCGACTATCAACAGTTTGTTGAACAGTCCCGACGCGCAAGCAGATGTTAGTTTGAAACTCACCTTAGAATTCCAGCCAGCTTTGTCAGCAAATGCCTCAGATATTAGCAGTATAAAACAAACGCTCGATCGCAATCCAGTAGAAAGGCTGAGTTTGACGGCAAGAGTGATATATTGAAACAGTTCGTATTTATCTGAGTCTAGATCCCCCTAAATCCCCCTTAAGAAGGGGAGTAGGGGTTGACTTTGAGTTACTTCCGGTCCCCCCCTTCTTAAGGGGGGCTAGGGGGGATCTAAGTTTAATTATATTACCAACAATCTGTAACTACCTTTGAACTTAAGTTGACATCAATAAGCAGTGCCACGCCCCTAAAAACCTGGAATATGCTATAATTTCGATTATTTTATGCAAGAATTTCAATTACGAGTTTTGCCTTTAGATCATAACAATTTTGCTTTGGAACTCTACCAGTGTGCTTATAAAAAAGCCGGAGAGAAAAAACGTCCTGCTGCTAAAAAATTGGGGCGACTCAAAGGAAATGCCCTGGTTTTGGCCAGACAGACAATTTATGCAACTCTCAAAGCGAATAATTACGATCCGAAAAGTTTATCTCAGCAGCGACAAACTCCTTATATTTTATCAGAAGAATCTGGCGTAAGTTTGGCGATTTTATTTCAATCGCTGCAACCGCTATCGAAAACCGAACGAATTGCGAATATTGCCGAAGGGATTATGGCGATGAGTAATGAAGAAGCGCATTATTGGTTCGGTAAAATTGCCAATGGAAATCGTTCAAATGCTTTGAAAGCTTTGCGAATTTTATTGGGAGATTAATCTGATGAAAGTAGCTGATTTGACCTATCTACTCGTTCCCAGGCTCTGCCTGGTAACGCATATCAGGAGGCTCTGCCTCCAATCTTTCCCAGCCACAAACGAGGCAGAGCCTCTAGACAACACGACTCATATTAAATTTCGTCATTCCGATAGTCCGTCAGGGGTTGAAACCCCTGCCTCATAGCTAAAGTCGTCTAACCCACATTCCGCAGATATTCAGACAAATTTAATAGTTTTAAATTTGGAAATTTGAAGCCCTGAAATAAATACCCAGCAAGAATTTCAAGTTTTGCTAAGATTAGATAATAGAGTCAGTAACACAGGTGTAAAAAAATATGAATCAGCCCCAAAACGAAATTAAAGTCCTCAACATAGACCATTTAGGAATAATAGCCGGAATTATCGATGAAATGGAACTGGTAGAATTAGTGAATCAACAAGTGGGTATCAAGAAAAAAGAGATGCTAACTCCAGGACAAGTAATGAAAGCGATGATTTTGAATGGATTAGGTTTTTTGAGCGCCCCCTTATACCTATTTGAACACTTTTTTATCGGAAAAGCAACAGAACATCTCATTGGAGAAGGAGTATTACCATCACATTTAAATGATGACCGACTAGCCAGAGCATTAGACAAATATTATGCAGCAGGCACAACACAACTATTTACAGCAATCGCCCTAAAAGCCGCCGAAAAATTTCAAGTAAAAATGAATAGCATACATTTGGATGGAACTTCAATGTATGTACATGGGGAGTACACAAAAGCGTCAGAAAAAGGAGTAAATTCAGTCAAGATTGAGGGAGAAGTGAAAATCCAAGAATCTGAGCCTGAATCAGACATGAAAGCCATAGAGCTCAAACATGGATATTCGAGGGATCATCGACCAGACCTCAAGCAATTTATAATTGACATGATTTGTACAGGAGACGGAGACGTACCATTATATCTGAAAATAGACTCAGGAAATATCGATGACAAAAGTGTGTTTGTAGAGCGATTAAAAGAATTCAAAAAATCCTGGACATTTGAAGGAATAAATGTAGCGTATAGTGCCTTATATACCAAAGATAATATCATCGCCATGAGAGAAATGAAATGGATAACTAGAGTTCCTTTAAGTATAAAATTAGCTCAGGATAAAATTTTAAGTATCGAAAATGAGGAATGGACAGAAAGTGAAATATCAGGATATAAAATGGTCGAAAAAGAAAGTGATTATGGAGAAATCAAGCAAAGATGGTTAATCGTAGAAAGTGAAGCGAGGAAAAAATCAAGTATTAAACAAGTAAATAAGCAAGTAGAAAAACAAAAAGAAAAAGCATCAGCCGCTCTCCGCAAGCTATCCAAACAAACTTTTGCTTGTGAACCCGATGCTAAAATGGCAATATAAAACTTATCAAACTCATTCAAATATCATAAAATCAACAATATTCAATATCAAAAAACAGCCGAATATGAGCAATCAGGTAGACCGAGTAAATTGGCAAATTTCACTCAAATTAATTATCGAGTAATCGGTGAATTAGAGGCTAAATTAGAAGTAATTGAAGCTGAAAAGACTGTGGCAGGCAGATTTATTTTAGCAACAAATATTATTGACAAAAATGAATTGAGTAATGACAACATACTCAAAGAATACAAAGCGCAACAATCTACAGAAAGAGGATTTAGATTCCTGAAAGATCCGTTATTTTTTACTTCAAGTGTCTTCGTAAAAAGTCCTGAGAGAGTAGAAGCAATTGCCATGATAATGGGACTGTGTTTGTTGGTCTATACCCTAGCACAAAGAAAGCTAAGACAAGAATTAGAATCTTCAGGAGTTTCGGTCAAGAATCAGGTGAAAAAATTAACAAATAAACCGACTATGCGCTGGATATTTCAAGTATTTCAGGCCGTACATTTGATAACGGTAAATGGACAAAAGCAAGTGAGCAATTTAACGGTAGAACATCAAAAAATTCTTTCTTGTTTAGGGACAGTCTGTCGTCAATATTATCTAATTATTTAATCAGGAGGATTTGACGGATTCAAATTGAAATATTTGTTGATAAATAAACATAATTTTTTAGCCAACATAATTATTATATTGGTCGAAAAACCTATGGATTTATTGGAGTGTATTGTCTAATAACTTGAGCAAGTTATTGTCAGGGAAACAAGCGGGGATTCAACTTGAGATATTGTCTACTAATTTTCACAAAAAGTAGAAACTAAAATTGAAAAAATTAGCCTAAAAAAATTTAGATGCCTTTGCTCTTTCAATAATATCAGTAAGATGAATCACATCTGCGGAATGTGGGGTCTAAAGACGACTCATATTCATTTTCGTCATTCCGATAGTCCGTCAGGGGTTGAAACCCTGCCTCATAGCTAAAGTCGTCTAAAGACGACTAATATTAAATCTGGCTTTAATACAGGATCTATTCTTTAT
>NZ_JAUBTK010000141.1:2445-9083 GCF_036702455.1 Microcoleus sp. D2_18a_D3 | reverse complement strand
CGTCATTGGATTTCTCACCGGATGGTCCTGGATTTTACAGGCTTTATCTCTATCACATCTTTAAAAAAATGGTATTACTCCGGCGCGATCGCTCTCCCACTCCTCCACTCTCAACACTTGGAAATACGCCAACAACAACTATCACGTTGAAATGGAGAAAACCCAGAAAAATATCCCTAGTTTTGGAAGAACTAAAGAAATTGGGCCGGAAAGTAAATTTGAGTTTTTCATAATCTCAGAGAAGCCTCTGAAACTGGCTAAATGGGTTCGTCTGGGAAAGTGGATGAGCAAAGCAGCCGTCGAAATTGTAGAACAGAAGGAAGTGAAGCGATCGCTCTCAGAAACAGACTTTATCTTTCCCTATCTTCTCAACCCTTTAGACGTGATGTTTTCCCATCAAGTGATTAGCTACGATGTGGTTAATATGCCTCCGCTTAGCCTCATCCAAAATGTCAAAATGCTAGGGCGATGTTACGACTTTGACCAACTCAAAATTCCGGCGTGTATGGAATACCGCTTTCGAGCCGATTAATAGGAGGTAGATCCTCTAGAAATGCGTTCCCAGGTAGAACCTGGGAACGAGAAACGAGAAATGAGAAAACGAGAAACCAGGGAAAACCTCTCGGCTAATTCAAACCTCTTTTAACCATTAACCAAATATGCCGCACAGCCTAGTCCTCAACATCCTTCCCCTGGCCCCAATTCCCCCCGGATACCTCACCGGAAGACACCTGCACGCCCTCTTCCTCACCCTCGTGAGCTCCGTTGACAAAAAACTCGGCGATCGCCTCCACGATGCCACCGCCCAAAAATCCTTCACCCTCAGCCCTTTGCAAACTAAAAAATGCCCTTTCAAGAAACACCATTTCCTGCAATGGGAACACACAGAACCGATTCCAGAACATACCCTCTGTTGGTGGCGGATTACTCTGCTTGATGACACTCTATTCGGCAAATTAACTAATCTTTGGCTGAATCTCAATCCCTCAAAGCCGTGGCATCTGGGGCCCGCGGATTTGATGATTACTAAGATTCTGGGAACGCCCCAAGTAGATCAGCCTTGGGCTAATGCTTGCGATTACTCTCAATTGTACGATCGCGCTTCGGAAACTAATCGCTTAATTGCCTTCAGTTTTGCGACTCCTACTACCTTTCGACAGGGAAAATTTGATTCCGTGATTCCTACTAGAGATTGCGTTTTTAACAGTCTCCTCAGTCGGTGGAATAAGTACAGCCCGATCGCAATTCCCGATCAGTCATTCGATGCACTTTTTTCGACTTTTGTCAACATCAAAAGTGAAAGATTGACTAACTATCAAAGCGATTTTGTCGGCATGGTTGGGGAGGTTAGTTATCGGATTTTGGGAGATGTGGAGCCTTTAGCGATTAAGCAAATTAATGCTTTGGCTGATTTTGCTGTTTACTGCGGGGTGGGGAGGAAAACTCCGATGGGAATGGGAATGACTAGGCGAATAGTTGTTAATAAGAGTTCTTGATAACTCAACGTAAAACCCATAGTCCGGCAAGGGTTGAAACCCCTGCCTCAAAGCTAAAGTCCTCTGAAGAGGACTGCAAGAATGAATGATTAAATTACTGCTTCAGTCGGTTTCAACCTTTGCGCTTACTGTTACCTATAAGCTCAAAATATCATCAATGATTCAATTACTGCTTCAGTCGGTTTCAACCGACTTTAGCTATGAGACAGGGGTTTCAACCCCTGGCGGACTGGCGGATCAGTGGCGGATCACTAATTCCTCAAAATATTTCGCTCCCACGGAAAATTAAATGTTTCAACCCCTGGCGGACTGGCGGATAACTAATTCCCAATTACCAATCTCCTACAAACCCTCAAAATTATGAATGATTTTGATTACATTTCGATCGCAACTCTCAACCAGTATTCTTACTGTGCTCACCGCTGCTGGCGAATGTCTTGTGCGGGAGAATTCACCGATAATCAGTATACCATTGAAGGGACAAGTTTGCACGATCGCGTTCACACGATGGGCGAGATTAACCGCGATGAAACTTGGCAGGTTCGGGCGATTTGGCTCAAATCTGAGCGCTACAAACTGATTGGGAAATCGGATTTGATTGAGTCGGCGGAGGGTGAGATTTATCCGGTGGAATACAAGCGCGGCCGGAAGGGGGAATGGGATAATGATGAGTTGCAAGTTTGCGCCCAAGCGCTTTGTTTAGAGGAGATGACGGGGAAAACTATTGCGACTGGATATGTGTATTACGCGCAGTCGCATCAGCGGCAATTAGTCGAGATTTCTGAGGGGTTGAGACAGGATGCGATCGCAACTATTGAAAAAGTCGGTGCTCTTTGGCGATCGGGAAATATCCCTTTACCAGTTTACACCCCTCGGTGTAAGGGATGCAGTCTTTTTTCCCAATGTCTGCCCCAAGCTGCGGCCAAAGTCAACCGCTATCAAGAAGCAAGTTAATCTGCAAATAGGAGATTTCACAATGGGAACAGTTTACATTACTCAAGAAGATGCTTTTATTGGCAAAGTGGATGAACGTCTGACGGTTAAAGCTGATAAAAAAAATCTCTTGGACGTGCCATTAATTAAGATTGATGGGGTTGTTGCATTGGGACGCGCTACAGTTTCGCCGGCTGTGGTTGTGGAACTGTTGGAACGTCACATTCCTTTGAGTTTTTTGACAGTAAACGGACGTTATTTGGGGAGGTTGGAACCGGAAATGACGAAAAATATCTTTGTGCGAAAAGCTCAGTGGCAAGCGGCTGGGGAATCGGAACAGGCGGTGCATTTAGTTAGGGGGTTTGTACGGGGAAAGCTCAAGAATTACCGCCATACTTTGTTAGAGTGCCAGCGCAAATATTCTCCCCAGGATTTTGAAAAGCCCATCGCCCAATTGAAACAAGTTATCGCCTCTATTGATAAAACTTCGAGTATTAATTCTCTGCGAGGATTAGAGGGGGCGGGTAGTGCGACTTATTTTGGCTGCTTCAATCGGCTGATTCGCGTGCCGGAATTTAGCTTTGAAGTTCGCCGCCGCCGTCCGCCTACCGATCCGGTAAACTCTCTGTTAAGTTTGGGATATTCTCTGCTGCGGCACGATGTTCAAAGTGCAGTGAATATTGTGGGATTCGATCCGTATTTGGGATATTTGCATTTTGAGCGCTATGGCCGTCCTTCCTTAGCGCTGGATTTGATGGAAGAATTTCGACCTTTGGTAGTTGATGCTGTAGTGTTGAAGGCGATTAATTTGCAGAAAGTTTCGCCTAATGATTTTACGGCAGAACCGTTGAGCGGGGCGGTTTCTTTGACAAAAGAAGCGCTGCACAATTTTTTGCGACTTTACGAAGAAAAGAAGCAGTCAAAGTTCAAGCATCCTGTGATGGGCAAGTTGTGTACTTATCAAGAAGCTTTTGAAATTCAAGGGCGGCTGATGGCTAAGTATTTGATGGGTGAAGTTGATAAGTATCCGCCTTTGGTTCTGAAATAGGATTCAAGAGCAAGCAGCAAGGCATCCAAAAAGGTGAAGTTGATAAGTATCCGCCTTTGGTTCTGAAATAGGGAGGGCAATAAAGTTATGTTTGTTTTGGTTTGCTACGATATATCAGAGGACAAGCGCCGCACTAAGATTCACCAGATTCTCAAGTCTTATGGGGAATGGAAGCAGTATTCCGTGTTTCATTGCGAGGTGACGGATACTCAGTATGCCCGGATGCGCCAACGTCTGAGTAGGGTGATTAAGTCGGAAGAAGACAGCATCCTGTTTCATTCTTTGTGTGCTTGCTGTCAGGGCAAGATCGAGCGGATTGGCGGCCGGGCACCGATCGATACTACGATTTTTATGGTGTGATTTTGCGTCTGGCTGTGGGTGTAGAACGGAGGGGGTGAATTTTAATGGCTCAGAGCTTTACCAGGACTGGGTTTGCGGTGGTTTGTACCTCATGCGGGTCAGACGCAAATGCTGAAAGCTTTACTGGGAGAGAGTTTGAGTTCTATTTTAATTTTGCCCCCTTGACAGGGCGATCGCTGAAACGGTATATTGATTGCAGTCAGACGCAACTGAACCTTGAAAACCTTATATTTCAAGCCTCCCAGACCCCGGCGGCCGAAAACAACCTAAAACCCTATCAGGGATTGAAACACGGGATGCCGGGAGCCGGAAAAACAACTTTTATCGGCCGAAAACAACCTAAAACCCTATCAGGGATTGAAACACGAGGATGATGCGTGGGTAGAATATCCCATCATCAAGCCGAAAACAACCTAAAACCCTATCAGGGATTGAAACTAACAAGCTGTCCCCGCTGCCATCCTCTGAAATTGCGCCGAAAACAACCTAAAACCCTATCAGGGATTGAAACCTATCAATCGAGCTTGTAACTGACTCCAACTGAGCCGAAAACAACCTAAAACCCTATCAGGGATTGAAACTAACTCAAGACTGATAACAGTGGCAATCTGGATGCCGAAAACAACCTAAAACCCTATCAGGGATTGAAACGGGTAATTTTCTGGCAGTGACTGATTTTTGTTTCAGGCCGAAAACAACCTAAAACCCTATCAGGGATTGAAACAACTGCCCAAACATCTACCAGTGGCTAACTACGGCAATGCAAGCCGAAAACAACCTAAAACCCTATCAGGGATTGAAACAGCATAATTGTGGTAACCTCCCCAGTGCCCATCAAAGCCGAAAACAACCTAAAACCCTATCAGGGATTGAAACCCGTTCACTTCAGGATTGAATTCAGCATTTTAGGCCGAAAACAACCTAAAACCCTATCAGGGATTGAAACATCGTCGGCAATAGAATGACCAATCTCAAAAAGTGCCGAAAACAACCTAAAACCCTATCAGGGATTGAAACTGCGACTCCGTACTAAAGCCGACGAACACATCGCGCCGAAAACAACCTAAAACCCTATCAGGGATTGAAACTCACAAAACGTAAATAATTGCGATCGTCCATCCGGGCGCCGAAAACAACCTAAAACCCTATCAGGGATTGAAACTGATTTTAGTAATCAAAAAAATAAAAAAACTATTCCGCCGAAAACAACCTAAAACCCTATCAGGGATTGAAACTATCAGCAATGACAAAATATTAAGCTGCAACTGATCGGTGCCGAAAACAACCTAAAACCCTATCAGGGATTGAAACTCTAGTGCTCATTTGCTTTGCCTCTTGCTGTATTGATGCCGAAAACAACCTAAAACCCTATCAGGGATTGAAACTGGAGCCTACAAATCATGACACAACGCGACGGCCGGCCGAAAACAACCTAAAACCCTATCAGGGATTGAAACTAGACTGGCTTCAACGGCACTCACCGATTTAGACGCCGAAAACAACCTAAAACCCTATCAGGGATTGAAACCGGAAAGTTTGAGCTTAGACTCTTTCCCGGTCTGGCCGAAAACAACCTAAAACCCTATCAGGGATTGAAACGTAATTTGTCTGTACCGCGCATCCCCTTCGGTTTTGCCGAAAACAACCTAAAACCCTATCAGGGATTGAAACATCGATCAGCTCATAGATGACGCACGCAAGCAGTTGATCAAGCCGAAAACAACCTAAAACCCTATCAGGGATTGAAACTAGCGTCAACATTTCCGAAGACATTAGAGGCCCGAAGCCGAAAACAACCTAAAACCCTATCAGGGATTGAAACCTTGGAGGTAAGCGCTAATGAGAGCGGCACAACTCGCCGAAAACAACCTAAAACCCTATCAGGGATTGAAACTTGCAAAACAAAGGGGATGATAGTCAACCAAACGCCGAAAACAACCTAAAACCCTATCAGGGATTGAAACTTCTAGTAACTGATCTGACTGAAGAGACGCCAGAGGCCGAAAACAACCTAAAACCCTATCAGGGATTGAAACAGGAAATCGCCATCCTGTTTTACTTATGCCTCATGCGCCGAAAACAACCTAAAACCCTATCAGGGATTGAAACAAATAGGCTCTCGCGATACCACTGAAGGGATAGGGGCGCCGAAAACAACCTAAAACCCTATCAGGGATTGAAACGGCATTGAGGGAGTATCTACCCACAGCTTCCGCCGGCCGGAAACAACCTAAAACCCTATCAGGGATTGAAACTCCCAATACTCAGATACCAAGTCGCCGATCGCAGCCGGAAACAACCTAAAACCCTATCAGGGATTGAAACAATGCAGTAGCAACCCCAACAGAAATAACTGAACCGCCGGAAACAACCTAAAACCCTATCAGGGATTGAAACAGCATTCATCTAAGTCTAAGCCTGCACCTAGCAGGCCGGAAACAACCTAAAACCCTATCAGGGATTGAAACAATCTCTTCAATTTTGGTGTCTATGTCTACTAGCAGCCGGAAACAACCTAAAACCCTATCAGGGATTGAAACGCGCGATCGGAAGCACCTCGACAACCACCTGCACGGGGGGCCGGAAACAACCTAAAACCCTATCAGGGATTGAAACCGATCGGCTGATGGTCAGCTTATGTCTCATCCACATGCCGGAAACAACCTAAAACCCTATCAGGGATTGAAACTGAGTGCTGGCGGTGCATTCGCTGCAACTGGCACGGCCGGAAACAACCTAAAACCCTATCAGGGATTGAAACAATGCAGTAGCAACCCCAACAGAAATAACTGAACCGCCGG
>NZ_JAUBTK010000141.1:0-2345 GCF_036702455.1 Microcoleus sp. D2_18a_D3 | reverse complement strand
GAAACTGAGTGCTGGCGGTGCATTCGCTGCAACTGGCACGGCCGGAAACAACCTAAAACCCTATCAGGGATTGAAACTGAAAATCGCTGTAGTTTTGACGAAGCGGCTAACGCCGGAAACAACCTAAAACCCTATCAGGGATTGAAACTTAAAAAAGATACGTAATAGCACCATTGCTGCGGTTCGCCGGAAACAACCTAAAACCCTATCAGGGATTGAAACTAAGTTGTTAGGGATAGGCTCTAAAACAATCTTAGCCGGAAACAACCTAAAACCCTATCAGGGATTGAAACTGAGCTTTCATTTTGACTCCTGAGTGTATACACTCTGTGCCGGAAACAACCTAAAACCCTATCAGGGATTGAAACTGATGAATAAGTGTCGTGTGACATGATTGATACCTAAAGCCGGAAACAACCTAAAACCCTATCAGGGATTGAAACCCGTAAACGAAACGCCGACGATCGGATCAAGTTCGCGCCGGAAACAACCTAAAACCCTATCAGGGATTGAAACTTTTGACCAGCCTGACTCTCTTGATATTTATTTGGGCCGGAAACAACCTAAAACCCTATCAGGGATTGAAACGGGGCGGTGTCGGGGTGGGTTAGTCTGGCGGGTTGTTTAACGCCGGAAACAACCTAAAACCCTATCAGGGATTGAAACAAGCAATCGTCACTCTCAGGCGTTGCGGATAAAGAGCCGGAAACAACCTAAAACCCTATCAGGGATTGAAACCAATATCGGCCCGCGAGACTGAAACAATCCCCTACTGCCGGAAACAACCTAAAACCCTATCAGGGATTGAAACTTTGATCTGTTGGCTTCCTGTGAATCCTAAGTAATTCAGCCGGAAACAACCTAAAACCCTATCAGGGATTGAAACTTAAATTGCTCTAAATCCTTTGGCTCGCGGACTGCCGGAAACAACCTAAAACCCTATCAGGGATTGAAACAAAAATTACCGCACTATACCCGCTAAAGGACGCTCTGCCGGAAACAACCTAAAACCCTATCAGGGATTGAAACGATTTAATTCGCAATTTAACTGCCAGCCCCCAACAAAGCCGGAAACAACCTAAAACCCTATCAGGGATTGAAACTACTCCATCAATATGTTTTGCATACATTCTAACAAAACGCCGGAAACAACCTAAAACCCTATCAGGGATTGAAACAGCAAACAATGAGACAGTACATTGAACATCAACGCCGGAAACAACCTAAAACCCTATCAGGGATTGAAACAACAACACTCTACTTTGTTGGTGATAATTACCAGGTTGCCGGAAACAACCTAAAACCCTATCAGGGATTGAAACCTCGGATGGCATAGTACACGCTTTCCCACTCTTTCTCGCAGTGCCGGAAACAACCTAAAACCCTATCAGGGATTGAAACAAGATACAGATGCGGCTTGTGCAGCCTCAGACGGGCAGCCGGAAACAACCTAAAACCCTATCAGGGATTGAAACAGCGCGGGGGATGCCGATCCGACTGTGAACGATCCAAAGCCGGAAACAACCTAAAACCCTATCAGGGATTGAAACTTTGAGTCTATTCTGATGCCGTTTTTACCCGCATCTAGCCGGAAACAACCTAAAACCCTATCAGGGATTGAAACATAAGGGTTAGCATATAACTTGAACGGATGCGTCGCTTCTTGTTAGAGGGATGGCTATCAGGGATTGAAACATAAGGGTTAGCATATAACCCCTATCTTCCTTATCGCCGGAAACAACCTAAAACCCTATCAGGGATTGAAACAAAAGTTTGTTCATACTTCTCAATGTTGGTTGAAGCCGGAAACAACCTAAAACCCTATCAGGGATTGAAACCGATCGGGACGGGATCGAATTGGTGATCGATACTCGGCCGGAAACAACCTAAAACCCTATCAGGGATTGAAACAATAATTTAGTTACAGCAAACAACGGCGCGGCTAGTAAAGCCGGAAACAACCTAAAACCCTATCAGGGATTGAAACGAGTTCGTGGGTTCCACTGTTTTGAATCTACTAATATGCCGGAAACAACCTAAAACCCTATCAGGGATTGAAACAAATTCAGTATCTGGACTATTAGCTGTCAAGGTTATTAAGCCGGAAACAACCTAAAACCCTATCAGGGATTGAAACACAAGCACCCGCCACCATCGCCGCCACAGGCAGGCAGGCAGGCAGGGCCGGAAACAACCTAAAACCCTATCAGGGATTGAAACGTTTCGGTGTCGCGGGCGATCGCCGGATCTATTTGGCCGGAAACAACCTAATACCATTTTTTTAAAGATGTGATAGAGATAAAGCCTGTAAAATCCAGGACCATCCGGTGAGAAATCCAATGACG
>NZ_JAUBTK010000140.1:0-9487 GCF_036702455.1 Microcoleus sp. D2_18a_D3 | reverse complement strand
TGGGTAAAGCTCTGCAAGAGAAAGAACTGTTTGACGAAGCTCGGGCAGCTTACCAACGGGCGATCGCACTCAACCCTAATTTTAGTTGGTCTTATCACTTTTTGGGGGAAACTTTACAGGCGGTTGAGGAATACGACGCAGCCGCTTCTGCTTACCGCAAAGCTATTGAGTTAAATCCCGATTTTTGTTGGACTTACAACAATTTAGGCGATGTGCTGATGGAGCTTTCTGAGTGGGAGGAAGCTGCTGTTGCTTACCGCAAGTTAGTTGAACTAAATCCAGATTTTTGTTGGACTTATGAGAGATTAGGTAAGGCTTTGGTTGCACTGGAAAATTGGGGAGAAGCGACGGCTGCTTACCGCAAAGCTATTGAATTAAATCCCGATGATTGTTGGCTGTACAATTGTTTGGGGGAAGTTCTGGAATCACAAGAAAATTGGTCTGAAGCAGCAGTTGCTTTTGGTCGTGCTATCGAGCTAGAATCTGAGCAGAGTTGGCTGTACAAAAAGTTGGGTGATGCACTGCGGAATCAAGGGGATTTAGAAAGGGCGATCGCAATTTACGAAAAAGGCATCAATCTCGATCCAAAATCCTGTTGGTGTTACAAAGGATTGGGTTTGAGTTTAATTGCCAAACAGCAGTGGGAACCTGCAATCACTACTTTAGTTCAAGCACTGCAAATTAAACCAGATTTGTTGGAAGCTTACGATAATATAGGTTATGCTCTGGAACAACAAGGAGAAGTCGATGAGAGCGAGTGGGCAAAATGCAGCCATCAAATCTTACCGTTAAGTGTTCTCAAAAAATACTGTCAGTTTACAGAGGATATGATAGTCGCCGCCGAGTCAAATCCGAACATCTCTTGCATTGACCTCTATCCTGCAAGCCAAATCAATTTATCCGCCTCCAAAACTACCGACAATAACAATAACTTATTTTCCCCAAATAAATTTTACATCAAAAAAGCTTTCGTTGCCATACTGCCAAACGGACGAGCTTGGGCCGATGTCATTAATACTGCGGCAATTACTTCAGATAATAAACTTGTTCTCGATGTTTCAATGGGTTCTCCTGAATTAATAGTAACTTCAGACAAATTACCTCCTGTGGAGCATATAGATGGAAGTGTTGCTTTTTTGTCCGCTCCCTGGGGAGGAGCTTATTTTCATTGGATGTTTGATGTAATTACCCGGTTTGAGCATATACAACGGAGCGGGTTAATAGATAGTGTAGATAAGTTTGTTGTCAATGCCGGCGATTATACTTATCAAAAAGAAACTTTAAATACTTTAGGAATTCCTCAATATAAAATTTTAGAAAGTAGCTGTTCCTTTCACATAACTGCCGATAATTTAATAGTTCCGTCAATTTGTAAAGATGGATCTGGCACCTCAAAATGGAAGTGTGAATATCTAAAACAGTCATTTTTGAACCCTAAAATACCACTAAAAACCGACTGTTCAGAGCGAATTTATATCACCCGTCAACAAGCATCCTATCGGCGAATCGTCAACGAAGAAGAAGTAGTTAATTATTTACAAAAATTTGGGTTTCGCAGTGTCAAGCTGGAAACGATGTCGGTAGCGGAACAAGCAGCCTGTCTGGCTGCTGCTAAAGTAGTTGTAGCACCCCACGGAGCTGGATTGACTAATCTAGTTTTCTGCACTCCGGGAACTAAAGTAATCGAAATTTTTTCTCCTATGTATGTGCCAAGTTGTTATTGGACTATTAGCAATTTGTGCGGTTTGGAACATTACTCTTTAATTGGCGATTTGGTTGATGATAGAACTCCGATAAAACCTTTACATAAAGATATGCGGGTGGATTTGAAGTCGCTGGAAAAATTAATGAATCTTGCAGGAGTTTTGCATGGATAATTACTACCACAATCTGGGGAATTCTCTGCAAGAAAGCGGTCGGTTTGATGAGGCTGTTGCTGCTTACAAAAAAGCTATTGAATTAAATCCTAATTTTTCTTGGTCTTATCACAGTTTGGGCGATGTTTTGCTGAAAGTTGAAAAATGGGAGGAAGCTGTCGCTGCTTACAAAAACGCTGTTGAGTTAAATCCAGATTTTTCCTGGTCTTATCACAATTTGGGCGATGCTTTGCTGAAACTTCGGCAATGGGAAGAAGCTGCTGCTGCTTACCGCTGCGAGATTGCACTCAAATCTGATTTTGCTTGGTCTTTTTGCAATTTAGGCGACGCTTTAACTAAACTCAAACAGTGGGATGAAGCTATCGCTACGTATTTAAAAGCTATTGAAATTGACGGAGATTTGCCGGGAATTTACGAGAAGTTGGGATACTCTCTCGGACAAACAGAGTCGGATTTAAACTTAGTGTTAGAAGAATTTCAATTGCAAATTACACCGGAAAATTGGGAGTTTTATTTGCAGTTAGGAGAGAATTTAGCCAAGTACGATCGCCCAAAAAGCGCAATTTTTTTTTACAAAATGCTCTTGGCAAGTATGCCGAGGTGTGCGGAATTGTCAGTGGCATTAGATGAGTTGTTGCAGCAGCAAGAAAAGTGCGACCGCGCATTAGCCTCTTCTCGCGCAACTGTCGCCCAAAAACCGGATGATTGCTGGTCTTATTACAATTTAGGTGCTGTTCTGAGCCACCAAAAATATTGGGAGGAAGCGGCGGCGGTCTTTTTCCAAGCAATAGAAAGAAATCCCGATCTTCCTTGGTGGTTTTATTACAATTTGTGGGAAGTTTTTGTTAGGCAAAATAAGCTAGATGAAGTTGAGAACTTGTACCGCGAAGTTGTTGCAGCTAAACCGGAGGCTTTTTGGCCTTATCTGAATTTGGGAGAAGCTTTGACGAGGCAAGGTAAAATTGCCGAGGCGATTGATTTTTATCGAACTGTCAGTTTTAAACAAAGTTTGGCATCTATTATTAGTAAGAGAACAGGCAAGATGCCTGTTCCACAATCAGATACAGGCATCTTGCCTATTCCACAAAATTGGAACTTAAAACCAGTCAAAGTTCCTAACTTTATAATTATTGGTTCTCAGCGGTGCGGCACAACTTCTCTGTATACTTATTTAGCTCAACACCCGCAAATTTTGACTCCGATTAAAAAGGAGATGGATTTTTTTTCGTGGCACTTTGACAGAGGGATTGATTGGTATTTGGCTCATTTTTCGCCAATGCCTCCGGGAGAGCAATTTGTCACTGGCGAAGCAAGCCCAAGCTATTTTGACTATCGGGAAGCACCGGAACGGCTCTACACCGCGTTTCCAGAGGCTAAACTGATTGTACTGTTGCGAAATCCGGTCGATCGGGCGATTTCTCAATTTTACCGCTTGACTGGCTTAAATTGGGAAGCGCGATCGCTCGATCGGGTAATTAGCGATGAAATTGAACGGTTGAGTCAAAATCCAGAATACATCATCGGCGAGGAACCGGGGAATTATTTAGCTCGCGGTAGGTACATAGAATTTATTAAAAACTGGCTGGCTTTCTTTCCCCAAGAACAGTTGTTAATTTTGAAAAGCGAAGATTTTTATGCAGATGCAGCGACAACAGTCAAGCAAGTTTTAGAATTCTTAGATTTGCCGGAATATCAATTGTCTGAGTACCAAAATGCTAATCCCGGTTCTTATCAGCGAGTAAATGAATCGGTTCGCGACAGGTTGAGCGATTATTTCCGACCTTACAATCACGAATTAGAGGAATATTTGGGGAGGCAGTTTGATTGGGAATAAGATAAGACGGCGGTTGAAACCGCGTCTATAAAAACAAAACCTGCCTCCGCAGGTTGAATAAAAGGCGATTAAACGTGGCTTGTTCTCTTCAGTCTGCGGAGGCAGACATCGTTTGTGTAGACGCGGTTTCAACCGCCGTCTGCTAAGATTAGAACAACTTGTATGGAGGTAATACCAATGCTGACGATCGAGCTAGATACATTACTTAAAGAACAAGCACTCCAACGCCAAGATCCTGAAGATCGCTACATTACCGATAGCGCCAACTGGGAACAATACGAGACACTGCTGAATCGGATTGGAGATGCGGCAGGATATCGAGTTACTTATTTAGATGGACTTTTGGAAATTATGTCACCTTCTCGCCGCCATGAAAGTCGCAAAACTGGCATTGGAAATCTGCTAGAAATTTACTTTGTAGAAGCTGAAATCGAATATTTTCCTTTTGGGTCTACAACTCTGCGACAAGAGGAAAAAAGTGGCGGTACGGAACCGGATGAAGCTTACTGTATTGGCACAGATAAAGAATTTCCCGATTTGGTAATTGAAGTGATTGTTACCAGTGGCAGCATCAATAAACTAGAACTGTATAGAAGGTTGAATGTGCGAGAGGTTTGGTTCTGGCGAAATGACCGATTTTCTATCTACCATTTGCGAGAAGAAATCCCGGTTGAATTCGTGTCAAACTGCGGTTATGAATTAATCACACAAAGCGAATTACTACCGGGAATTGATATCGATATGTTGACAGAATGTGTAAAAAATCCTCACCCGTTAGCAGCAGCAAAGGAATGGAGACAGAATTGCCGACCTACTTAAACAGCAAGTTTTAAATCTGCTAGCTGTCGCAAAGACAATTAACTGAGCTCGCGCGCGCGCCCAAGTCCGAGAAAAAAACTCGCCTACCCTTGACAAGTCATACTCGTTATGAGTACGCTATAAAAAGCAAAGGAATTGAACCCAAGTACCCAAAAATTTAAAATCATGCTGACGAACCAAGAAGGTCAAAGAGTACCCAAAGTCACCTTTCGCACTCGCAAAGACAACGAGTGGGTCGATGTCACCACGGATGATATATTTGCAGGCAAAACCGTAGCAGTGTTCTCGCTGCCTGGGGCTTTTACTCCCACTTGTTCGTCAACGCACCTCCCCGGTTACAACGAATTGGCCAAAGTTTTCAAGGAAAACGGCGTAGATGATATCGTTTGTATTTCTGTCAACGACGCCTTTGTGATGAACGAGTGGGCAAAAGACCAAGAATCAGACAATGTGACGTTAATTCCCGACGGTAACGGCGAATTTACCGAAGGCATGGGAATGCTGGTAGACAAAACAGATTTAGGCTTTGGCAAGCGGTCTTGGCGTTATTCGATGCTGGTAAAAGATGGCGTGGTTGAAAAAATGTTTATTGAGCCTGATGAACCGGGCGATCCTTTCAAAGTGTCCGATGCCGAGACGATGCTCAACTACATCAACTCTGCAGCAGCTAAGCCGAAGCTAGTTTCGCTGTTTACAAAAATGGGCTGTCCCTTCTGCGCTAAGGCTAAGGCACTGCTGAGTAAAAATGGCTTGGATTATGAAGAAATCGTCTTGGGCCGGGAGATCACAACTCGATCGCTCCGGGCTATGACTGGGGCTACAACTGTGCCGCAAGTATTTATCGACGGCAAGTTGATCGGTGGTTCCGAAGCCCTAGAGTCTTATTTGGGTGTTGCTTAGTTAAACACAAATACTTAGATTGCGGGTGCCCGCGTGCACACCTTACAACGAGTAAGGTGTGCACGCGGGCGTTTGTCGTATTTGGGGGTATTTAGCCCGATCGAGCTTTCGGGTCATTAGTTCGATCGGTCTATTTATCCATTCTCGTGCCACAATTACTGGGGAAGTAATATTAAAAACGCAAGAAAGGGGAGTGAACGATCGTGGATTTGAGTTTAGTCGCGTCAAATATCTTAAATCCGCCCATATTAGCTTTTTTCATGGGAATGCTGGCAATTTTTCTCAAATCTGATTTAGAAATTCCAGCGCCCATCCCCAAACTGTTTTCGCTGTACCTGTTGTTTGCGATCGGATTTAAAGGCGGCGTCGAACTGTCCAAAAGCGGAATTGACCAGCAAGTTGCCCTGACAATTGTGGCAGCGATGCTGATGTCAATGCTCGTACCCGTTTATACTTTTTTCATATTGAGGATCAAACTCGACTCTTACAATGCCGCAGCGATCGCAGCCACCTACGGTTCCATCAGCGCCGTCACATTTATCACCGCAACCTCCTTCCTCACAGCACAGGGGATCGACTTTGACGGTTACATGGTAGCCGCGCTAGCATTAATGGAATCCCCTGCAATTATAGTCGGGCTAATCCTGGTGAGTGTATTCGGCGGCGAAGAAGGAAAACGCGAAATAGTTTGGCCAGAAGTGTTGCAAGAAGCATTCCTAAACAGTTCAGTTTTTCTACTCATTGGCAGCCTAATTATGGGTATACTGACAGGAGAACATGGTTGGGAAGTTATGAGTCCGTTTACTCAAGACTTGTTTTACGGAGTTCTGACTTTTTTCTTGCTAGACATGGGGCTGGTTGCCGCTAGCAGAATTAAAGATTTGCAAGAAGCAGGAATTTTTCTTATCGGCTTTGCAATCCTAATTCCCATAGTCAACGCCGTAATTGCTTTGGTAATAGCGAAATTAATCGGAATGCCACAGGGAGACACTTTGCTGTTTGCCGTATTGTGCGCGAGTGCTTCTTATATAGCAGTACCAGCAGCCATGCGCCTAACTGTTCCTGAAGCGAATCCAAGTCTTTACATTTCAACTGCCTTAGCAGTGACATTTCCATTTAATATCATTGTAGGGATTCCCCTGTATCTATACGGAATCAATATGTTTTGGAGGTGAGATGATGGAGTCAGTCAAAAGAGTAGAAATCATAGCCCACTCAGTGGAGCTCGGCAAGATTTTAGACGGTTTAGACAAAGCTGGCGTACCCGGTTATTCGGTGATTCGTGATGTGGCTGGAAAAAGCACTAGGGATCACGTTTCCCGTGATTCATCAATGACGGCGCTGGATAACATTTATGTGCTTGCTTTTTGTTCACCAGCTCAAGTTTCAGCAGTTGCAGAAAACATTAGACCCGTGCTCAATAAATTTGGTGGGTCGTGTTTTATTTCAGATGCGGTGGAATTGCTAATTACTAGGTGCGTCGGGTAGTCATTAGTTATTAGTCATTAGTCATTAGTCATTAGTCATTAGTGATTAGTGATTAGTGATTATACCGCTTCGGAAAATTTGAGCTACACATATAGCAATCCTCGCATCATTTGTGAATTTCTTACTCCCTCCCCGCGAGTTCGGGGAGGGTTGGGGTGGGGTAAAAAATTTACGACTCCTGCAAGGATTGCTATAGATTGTACGCCATAGGTGTATGGACACGGCAGTGCTGTGTCCTTGCGCGTATCTGCGACTTTAATCCTAGGCTTTGGTTCCGACAATCGTCACTGGTGAGAATGCTAATCCGTTTCTCCTTTTGGATAAGTTTTTTATTATTACTTTAGGCTGATTTAAAAAATGCAATTTTGAAAATATTTTCTGTCTATTATAGCACTTTTACAAGTTGACAAAAATCAGCCATTAGCCATTAGTCAGCGGTCTTTTCAGGATTAATTGCCCTTCCCAGCCGGGGCCGAATTCAGAATTCTTAAGAGATAGAAAAGAATCAGTTGCAAAAATCCGTAAGCGTGGTAAATTCTAAGCCACAACAGGCGATCCTTTTCGTTGGCGTAGCCCCCGTAGTGGCGGGCTTCGCTAACGCCCGATCGACTAACGAGATTTTCAATAGGAGTTTAAACATGGCTGCATTAAAAGTTGGCATCAACGGATTTGGTCGCATCGGACGGCTAGTCATGCGCGCCGGCATCAAAAACCCCAACATCCAATTTGTCGGCATTAACGACTTAGTTTCGCCAGAGAACCTGGCTTATCTTTTCAAATACGACTCCACCCACGGCATTTACAAAGGCGAAGTTGAAAGCAAACCAGACGGGATTGTCGTTGACGGACTATTTATCCCCTGCACATCGATTAGAAATCCGGCAGAATTGCCTTGGGGTAAAACCAGCGCCGATTATGTTGTAGAATCTACCGGATTGTTTACAGATTTTGAAGGCGCCTCAAAACACTTGACGGCGGGAGCCAAACGAGTAATACTTTCAGCACCGACAAAAGACCCGGAAAAAGTGGCAACTTTTCTAGTAGGCGTCAACCACCACAAATTTGACCCGACAAAAGATACGGTTGTTTCTAATGCTAGCTGTACGACGAATTGTTTAGCACCAATTGCCAAAGTAATCAACGATAACTTCGGTTTGGAAGAAGGTTTAATGACGACAGTTCACGCAATGACAGCTACTCAACCAACTGTAGACGGCCCCAGCCAAAAAGATTGGCGGGGAGGACGCGGTGCGGCTCAAAATATTATTCCATCTTCGACCGGTGCAGCGAAAGCTGTTACTTTGGTGTTGCCAGAATTGAAAGGAAAATTGACTGGAATGGCTTTGCGGGTGCCAACTCCCGACGTGTCTGTAGTTGACCTTACTTTCAAAACGGCGAAGGAAACTAGCTATAAAGAAATTTGCGAGGCAATGAAAAAAGGTTCGGAGGGCGAACTCAAAGGCATTCTTGGATATACTGAGGATGCAGTGGTTTCGACAGATTTTCAGGGCGACGCGCGATCGAGCATTTTCGATGCAGGTGCGGGAATTGAACTGAATTCTAAGTTTTTCAAAGTTGTTTCCTGGTACGACAACGAGTGGGGTTATTCTAGCCGCGTGATTGACTTAATGCTGTCGATGGCCCAGAAAGACGGAATTTTGAATAATTAATTTTTTTGGGGGTGGCATTTTGGGCGGGTTCGCGTGCCCAACCCCTACTCCCCACAAACAAATTCCTATGATTTTTTGTGGAACGGGCCGGAGAGCCCGTTCCTGAGATTAGTACCTAATGTGAGTTAAACTTTTTTTGTTTCCGATTCGATCGCGCTTATGTCTGAATTACCACCGCTGAATAACGAAACTATTTGGGCTATTCTCAACGAAGAAATCGACGATGCTGCCGTCAACCGATTAGTTTGGCTGTATCTGGGCTACCGCTGGGATGCCGAGACTGGCAAGTGGAACAGTGCAGGTGTTGCAGCCGAGTGGCGGCAAGAGTACCCGGAACCGCCGGATTTTATCGATTCTAGGCCGGCGACGGTGAAATTGACTCGATCGACCCCCCCAGAAAACAAGCAGTTGCTGAAGGAAAAATTGGGCTTTAAAGGCTATAAAATTGGGGAATTCGGGCCGAGACAGACTCGCAGGGCGACGATGGCTAATTGGTTGATGGGTTTTATCGAATCTGGGGCGTAAAAGGAATTTTGGATGGCTGCGCGGTTGTGGCCACCGTTAAAGTACAGAGATATTAAATTTATTGGCAGGAAAACCCCTAAATCCCTATAAAGGATTGAAAGCTTGATTAAACTCTTCCTTTCTTTCTCTGTGTCCTCTGCGTCCTCTGCGGTTAATTAACAAAAATTAAGCCTGTTGAAAGTCAAAACACACTAAAACCAGCCAATTCCAACATCCTCACCCCGAACCCTGACACCGGACTGCGGCAGACTTTATGTGTATAGTTTGAGGTCAAAAGGTTTCAACCGCCGCCTTCATAGGCGTTGCTGAATCAAGGTATGAATGCCCCAGGAATGGGAATATCGTCAAACTTCAAGTAATGTATTAATAACTTA
>NZ_JAUBTK010000139.1:6107-9806 GCF_036702455.1 Microcoleus sp. D2_18a_D3 | reverse complement strand
TTGGGTGAAAATTGTAATAAGCGCACTTTTTTCAGTATAACCGATAATTCATCAACTTATTTATTTTTCATTCCTTACCATCAAACACAGCCAGCGCAGAAATTTATCCAAATTTGTTAAGATTCCTCGGTCTGCCGCGCTCAAATCGAGATATACTGCGTGATAGTTTTCCCGATCGCCCTGAGCTAAAATTCTGGTCATCAATGAAGTTTTGCCCATCATTTCCGGTGCTTTGATCCGAATCAGCGAACCTGGTTTCACAACAGTCTCGCAGCACAAAGATTCAATGTTGCAACGCTCTACATAAAAAGGAGAATCTAATGATACCGAACCTTCGGGAAATTGCAAATTTGCGGTCGCATTCAGTGTGGGCGAAGGCGGATTTGTGTTAGTATATTGACGTAATTCTGGCGAGGGAAATCTCCTTAGAGCTTCTTTGAAATTTTTCTTACTAATTTTTTCTCCTAACGCTTCTGAAAGCTTGTGCCACAATTTGTTACCAACATCTTTGTTGAGGTATTCAGCACTGTAGCCGTAAGTTTTGGCGATTTCATCGTAACTTTTGCCTTCCCAAGAACCTTGAAGGACTTTCATTTCGATGTCGCTGAGAGGTTTGCCGGTATTTTGAGCAAAAATGCGCTCGGCAGATTCTTTGGTTTTGCTCCAAGAGAAGTCTAATTCTGAGTTCATGGGCTCGCCCGCTGAGTACGTATATACGTAAGTATGCAGACTTTTACAAGAGATCTATTGTTCCTGCATGGAGAAAGCGACCCTGACTTTTCCCTATTTTAACTGATTTAACCTGAGTTTTTACTGTCAGTCGTTGTAGAAACGCCTGATTTTACTCCCCTGGTGGGTTTTTTTCTGGGAAAATAAACTGGCTTAGAAGCAAGTTGATTGCCGATCGCCCGATCGCAATTATCGATCGCCTAACCAACAATAGCCGAACCTCGCCAACACCAGGGTATAAGGAGAAAAATTATGGCTGCTACCATTACCGTTAATAGCACAGATGACTCAAATATCAGGAATGCCGTCCTCACCCTCAGAGAGGCAATTCTGGTTGCGAATGGCACTCTGAATGTTCCTGGTTTGACAGTGGCAGAACAAGCGCAAATTAACGGCACTGTCGGTAGTGGTGCCGATCGCGATACGATCGCTTTTAATATCGGGGCGATCGGTTCTCAGCAATTAATTCAGCCTT
Source organism: Microcoleus sp. D2_18a_D3 (assembly GCF_036702455.1). Lineage (NCBI taxonomy): Bacteria > Bacillati > Cyanobacteriota > Cyanophyceae > Oscillatoriales > Microcoleaceae > Microcoleus > Microcoleus sp. D2_18a_D3. Next base: position 8,602 of record NZ_JAUBTK010000139.1, on the reverse strand, counting down.
TATCCGCACTGCCGCCGATCTCCGATCCAGCGATCGTCGATGGTTGGAGTCAAGGCGGCGCGGGCTATAACGGTTTACCACTGGTGGAACTGAGTGGCAACCTCGCCGGAGGTGGGATTGTCGGACTTGATATCACTGCTGGGAACAGTACCGTGCAAGGTTTAGCAATCAACAGATTTGACTTGGCAGGCATCCGCTTGCAAACCAATGGCGGCAATGCGATCGTCAGCAACCACATCGGCACGGATCTTGCGGGTACGATCGATCGGGGCAACCGCAGGGGGATCTGGATTGATGGCGTTCCAGATAATCGGATCGAGAACAACTTAATCTCTGGCAACGACAATTTAAATGTCGGGCTTGGCATCGAGATTTCCGGCATCGCTGCGCGCAACAACCAAGTAATCGGCAACCGTATCGGCACTGATGTTACTGGTACTGTTGCGATCGGCAACAACGCTGGCATCAGCATCCGCAATGCGCCTGAAAACTTGATTCAGGACAACCTGATTTCTGGCAATGGGGGCCTTGGTGGCGGAATTGGGATTAACGGCCCAACTGCCAATCAAAATCGAGTTGTCGGCAACCTCATCGGTACGGATATCACGGGTAATGTAGCGCTAGGAAACACTATCTATGGCATCTCTATTGGCAGCGCTTCTAACAATATTATCGGCGGAACGACGCCTCAAGAACGCAATATCATTTCTGGCAGTCAGACTGCGGGTATTTTTTTTGCAATAGCGCCCACACTTTTAGGCGAACCTTCAGGCGGTGTAGCTGCGACAAACCGAGTTGTCGGCAACTATATCGGCACAAATATCAGCGGTACTGCCGCTTTGGGAAATCCGGTCGGCGTCTTTATCGCTGCTGGCGAAAGTAACATCATCGGTGGCACGACACCGCAAGAAGGCAATGTCATTTCCGGCAATCAAATGGGCGTCTATCTTAATAGCAACGAGGTCACTAACAACCGCGTTATCGGCAATTATATCGGCACGCAAGCTGACGGCAGCACTCCTTTACCCAATACCGTGTACAGTGTCATAGCTCAAGATACTGGGGTTAATAACCGCCTCGGCGGCACCGCAGCAGGAGAAGGAAATACGATCGCATTTAATGCTAGTAACGGCATTCAAGTTACTGGTGGCAACGGCGTAGCAATTTTAGGCAATTCTATCTTTTCTAATAATGGTTTAGGCATCGATCTCGATAACGATGCCGATCCCCTAACTAGCGACGGCGTTACTCCAAACGACTTTGGAGATGCGGATACAGGCGGAAACGGCTTGCAAAATTTCCCGGTGTTAACCTCGACAACTGCTAGTAACGGCAACATTACTATTAGCGGCACTCTCAACAGCATTCCCAATACGAATTTCCGCGTCGAATTTTTTGACAATACTGTTCTAGATCCCAGCGGTAACGGCGAAGGACAAACTTATCTCAACTTTGTTAATCTCATAACTGATGCTGCTGGCAATGCTAATTTTATATCGCCGCCTTTAACTGCAACAGGGGCGATCGTCACTACTGCTACTAACTTAGCAACTAACGATACTTCGGAATTTTCTCAACCTTCCCCTGGCTTACTGCAATTTAGCAATCCCGCTTACACGGTGAATGAAGACGGCACAGTTGTAGGTACTGCAATTACCGTCAATCGCATCGGTGGTAATAAAGGTGCAGTTGGGGCAACGCTGACGCTGACGGATGGTACTGCTGTTGCTGCTGACTACACCAATACGCCGATCGCGATTAACTTTGCCGCCGGCGATACGACACCAAAAATTGTTACTATTCCGATCGCCGATGACGCGATCGACGAAGCTGACGAAACGGTTAATTTATCTCTAACTAATCCAACGGGAAATGCTACAGTTGGCGATCGATACAACAATGCAGTTTTGACAATTGCAGATAACGATAACCCTCCAACTGTCAGCATCGCCCCCGCCACGATTAACCAAGCTGAAGGCAATACAGGCACAACTACCTACAACTACACCGTTAGCCTCTCCAATGCTTCTGGTTTGCCCATTACTGTTAACTACAAGACAGATGACGGTACTGCTACTACGGGCGATCTCGACTACGAAGATAATGACGGTAATCTCATCTTTAATCCATCAGAAGCGCTAACAAAAACGATCGCTGTAATTGTTAACGGCGACACCAAATTCGAGGCGAATGAAACTTTCAGCGTTACCCTCAACAACGCCACCAACGCCACCATCGATCCCGCCGCCAACCAAAGTACGGGCATCATTCTCAATGATGATAGTGATGACTCTAATCCCACAGAAACTCCGACACCAACGCCAACACCAACTCCGACAGAAACGCCTACACCGACACCAACTCCGACACCAACTCCGACAGAAACGCCTACCCCAACACCAACTCCGACACCAACTCCGACAGAAACGCCTACCCCAACACCAACTCCGACACCAACTCCGACAGAAACGCCTACCCCAACACCAACTCCGACA
>NZ_JAUBTK010000139.1:0-6007 GCF_036702455.1 Microcoleus sp. D2_18a_D3 | reverse complement strand
CCGACACCGACACCAACTCCGACAGAAACTCCGACACCAACTCCGACAGAAACGCCGACACCGACACCAACTCCGACAGAAACTCCGACACCAACTCCGACACCGACACCAACTCCGACAGAAACTCCGACACCAACTCCGACAGAAACGCCGACACCGACACCAACTCCGACAGAAACTCCGACAGAAACTCCGACACCAACACCAACACCAACACCAACTCCGACAGAAACTCCGACACCAACGCCAACACCAACACCAACTCCGACAGAAACTCCGCCAGAAACTCCGATAGAAACTCCGACAGAAACTCCGACAGAAACTCCGACACCAACGCCAACACCAACGCCAACACCAACTCCGACAGAAACGCCAACTCCGACAGAAACTCCGACAGAAACTCCGACAGAAACTCCGACAGAAACTCCGACAGAAACTCCGACAGAAACGCCGACACCAACACCAACTCCGACAGAAACTCCGACACCAACACCAACTCCGACAGAAACTCCGACAGAAACTCCGACAGAAACTCCGACAGAAACTCCGACACCAACACCAACTCCGACAGAAACTCCGACAGAAAAGCCAACTCCGACAGAAACTCCGACAGAAACTCCGACAGAAACGCCGACACCAACACCAACTCCGACAGAAACTCCGACAGAAACGCCAACTCCGACAGAAACTCCGACAGAAACTCCGACAGAAACTCCGACAGAAACTCCGACACCAACACCAACTCCGACAGAAACGCCGACACCAACACCAACTCCGACAGAAACTCCGACAGAAAAGCCGACACCAACTCCGACAGAAATGCCCACACCAACTCCGACAGAAATTCCCCCAGAAATTCCCCCAGAAATTCCGACAGAAACGCCAACACCAACTCCGACACCAATTCCGACAGAAACGCCAACACCAACGGCAATTCCCACAGAAGTTCCCACAGAAATTCCTGCTGAGATTCCCACAGCAACTCCGACACCGACAGAAATTCCGACAGAAGATTGCCCTTGTAACTCTCTATCCCTCCCAAATCTCAACCAACCCAATCCTGTAGAAAAGGTAGTTGTGAATAGTACGATCGATCTACCCCTCACAGGTACTGCTAGCAATGAGACATTCGACGGCAGCAGCAGCGAGGATTATTTCCAGGCAAAAGAAGGTAACGATAACCTGTTTAGCGGCGAAGGAAATGACTTTTTAAACGGTAACGAAGGCAACGACTTTATCTCTGGTGGAACGGAAGATGACTTGCTTTTTGGTGGCAAGAATCAAGACATTATTCTTGGTAATGAACGAAGAGATACATTATTTGGAAATCGAGGAGAAGATTCGCTAAATGGTAGAGAAGATAGCGACTTCATTCACGGCAACGAAGACTCCGATTTCTTGGATGGGGGCAAAGGAAACGATTTCTTATTGGGAGGTAAGGATAGAGATTTAATTTTAGGCGGTGAAGGAAACGATACTCTGTTGGGAAATTTAGGTGACGATACTGCCTGTGGCGGCGGTGGCAACGATTACTTGCGGGGTGATGAAAATAACGACCTACTGGATGGCTGTGAAGGCAATGATACGATTTGGGGAGGAGAAGACAATGATACCATATTTGGGGGAGCGGGAGACGACTTTTTAAGCGGCGATTTGGGAGATGATTTTTTAATTGGAGGAAGTGGGAACGATCGTTTTCTGCTTTGGGCCGATTCAGGGATGGATATCATTCGAGATTTTGAACCCGGAAAAGATGCGATCGCCCTTACTAGAGGTTTGACTTCTTCTCAACTGTCAATTAGTCAAGCCAACAGCGACACCTTAATCCGCTTGACAGCCACAGGTAAAATTTTAGCCACTCTCAATAACGTATCTGTTACTCAAATCGATCTGACAGACTTGAACCCACCTACCTTTTTAAACAGGAGTTTTTTATGATGAATGTTAGGGACTATCGCCAAAAAATCAACAGACTTTTCTACACAAGTTTGACCTTAATTTCAGCTATCCTCTTAGGAGGCTTGGGAAAGCTTTCCGAGTCCAACAACAACACAGCTTTAGCGCAAGAAAGCATCCCTGTTAGCGGTAGCGGTGACGCGCAACTCCAGCCGATTTTGCAATCCCTGACAGAATTCATGCGCCACCGCTGCGTCGGTGCGGCCGTACTGGGTGTTTCTGTTAAAGGTAAACCCGTCGGTGTTTGGGGTTTCGGGCGAATGAAAGGCAGACCTACTAATAACTGGAATCCGGCTTGTGGCGAGGGATATGCAGGCTCCTCTGGCTGCGATCGTACCCGCAGATACCCCCATGCGTATGGGCAGTATCAGCAAGCCTGTTACCTTTGCAATGGTGCGCTGGGCGCTTAAACAGACGGCGCGCGATCGGGCCGGCTTAGAACTGACTGACGACCAAATTGAAGGGATGAAATTGTTCGATCCAGAGCATTATCCGCCGCTAATTCCCGGTTTGAACAAGCAATATCCAGTAGCGATTATCCCTGAAAACTTGCACGCCGTATTTTCGGGTAAAGTCAAATTTCCCGTTCCCGTGAAAGACAGCAAGTGTGCCAATCTTAACTCAGGATTTGCAGACAAACAGTGGCAAAATGTCACCCTCGGACATTTTTTGTCGCACCGATCCGGACTTCAGCGCAGCGCCCCCAGATATGCTGAAGATGTCACCGCAAATTTGCCTGTGCTTCGCAATCTAAAAACCCCAGCTAATTTTCAAGCACAAGAACAGTTACTTGTCAATGAGTGGGGCTACAAATCTATCAGTTCAGCAAAAAATCAACTCGGCATTTCTCCTAGCGCGGGCTATTTTTTGCCGAGTCCTACTTTAGGAGAAATTATGCAGGTTTTGGCTGGCAGATGCCTTCAGTATCCTCTCGGCCAATATCACTATTCCAATACCAGTCCGGCATTTCCTACGATTATTTTGGAGCAGCTTGTGGCTTCCGGCAGATATGCTGCTAAAATGGGTAAACCAGCAACTCATCAAGGTTCGGCTTTGGAGGTTTTCTTCAAAACAGAGTTAGGAATTTCTACTGCGGCTGATCGGGGAATTTTCATGACCCAAGGAGTAGAAAATATGGTCGATCGCGAGCCAGAGAAACGCGCTTGGAACGGGAAGACTTACTATTGGCAGGGATGGGATGTGAAGCGGCCGCACTGCATCTGGAAGGGTAGCTTCTGCGATTTTTCTACCTGGCTAAATCCGAAGCCGGGGAGGATAAATTGGTCTTGGAATTTAGGCATGGTTCCTTTTAGCAGCAGAAACACTGATTTGAGTCCCGGTACTGGTTCGCTTGCTGCGGAAGCGGAAGTTTTTCTCAAATTCATGTCAGAATATTGGGTAGCTGGTTATGAAAATAACCCGCGCATCGGAGAAAAGCGAAATAATCTTTGGAATCGATATACTGCCCACAACGGAGCGCTTGACGGTACTCATGCTTGGGCAATCCAGTTAGGCGGCAATAATAATCCGAAAGAGTGGAAATTGCCGCCGGTGGATGATAACGGTCGCATCCTTGATGATTTTGCTAATTTAAAGATGTATGCGGGTGTGTTGCCGGAGGGAGTTGATATTTTTGTGGCTGTGAATCAAAGGGCGGATAAGAAATGTGTTGATGCTAAAGGTTACAATTGTGGCGATGCTTACGGACTTTTGGATAATTTTATTTTGTACGGTGTTTCTCAGGTGAATTGGAATCTGGTTGCACCTCGTGCCGTTGAAAAATAAAAGTTATAGCGCTGTGAGATGGGCTTTTTGTACTATACATTTTAACCGATAAAAATATTTCTTAACCGCAAAAATGCTCTAGACGCAGAGTTAAGTAGTTCCACCTAATTCTATCGAATTAGCGCTGCTGATAAGCTGTCCCGCATCTAAATTGTATTTTTATAACGGGCGAGATACCCACAATAATTTCATCAAACTTGACTAGAAAATTTAGATGCGTCTTAGCTTACCAGTAAAAAAAAAGGCATTTCTATAAAAAGTCCCAACCCGGAGACTCACAAGTCATTCCTAATGCTTGAATCTAAAATGTACTTCCAATTATCCAAATTTATGCAAGAGTGATGTAAGAACTCGTTCCCCAAAGATTTATCCTGTTGGTGGCGCAAGGCGATTAAATTATTTTTAACGACTTATGTGTTAAATCAATGCTTTTTGGGAATCTACTTTGAGGCAATTTTTGTTAAAGTCTCAGTGTCATTGTAGCATATGTTAGGGCGATGATATTAGTTTAAACTGATTAAAAATTAGGCTGCGAAAATCCGATGACCCACAAGAAGAACCGCAAAAAGTTACCTTTATTAGCAGCATTATTAGTCTCGCCCTTTATTTCTTGGTTCCTGAGTGCGAGCGCACTATTTCTCAGTCTCTGGGTCATCATACCAGCACCCACGATGTTCCTGTACCCTTTGGCGGTGGGAGCACCAGAAATCAGTCCTTGGTTGGTCGGTATGAATACGATCGCCCTTCTGCTGAACCTGCTCAGGCGGCATCAAGGCAAAGTCTACATTATTTTACTGATTTGTAACCTGTTCGCCCTAATCCTGGGCCTGCTCCCCCTGATTCAGTTCCCAGCAGCCAATGCAGCCATCGCTACCCAAATGCAAGCAGTTTTAGGGGAAAACTATTTAGCAGCCGTTCCTGTCGCCCATCGCGCGCAGCTACGCCCTCAACCGTTTATCCTCGCAGATGCGTTCCGAGGAATTCCCATCAGAGAGGTTAGGATCGATCGGGCTATTGGATTTGCCAACCCTGACGGAGTTTCACTGCAACTAAACCTTTATCGGCCGATGCAAATTGGCAAATATCCGGCGATTATCACACTCTACGGGGGAGCTTGGCAAAGAGGCAATCCCGATGCCAATGAGGAATTCAGCCGCTATATGGCCGCTCAAGGCTATTGTGTGGTTGCAATTGCTTACCGCCACGCTCCCAAGTATCAATTTCCTGCTCAGCTTGAGGACGTACAAACCGCTCTTTCCTATATCAAAACTCATGCTGGTGATTGGTCCATCGATCTCGATCGAATTGCTTTGATGGGAAGGTCGGCAGGTGCCCATTTAGCAATGCTAACTGCTTATGATTCTAGTGTGCTTCCAGTTCGAGCAGTGGTGAACTATTACGGGCCAAATGACCTGATTCGGGGATATAATGACCCACCTTTTCCTGATGCTATAAATGTTCGAGCCGTCTTGCGTGCCTTTCTGGGAGGAACCCCAGACGAACTCAACGAGCTTTACCGTCGGGCTTCTCCCATAAATTATATTAAACCGAATCTTCCCCCTTCTCTACTGGTTTATGCAGGTCGCGACCATATCGTTCAGCCCAAGTTTGGTCGATCGCTCTACCAACGATTGCGAGCCACGGGCGATTCCCTACGGGATAGCTTCGCTTCACGGGCTATTTTGCTCGAAATTCCTTGGGCTGAACACGCCTTTGATGCAGTTTTTAATGGCCCGAGCAATCAACTTGCTTTGTACTACACAGAACGCTTTTTGGCTCATTCTCTGAAGTCTTCGGATTACCAACGAGTTAACTAAAAATTATCAACTTACTCATTAATTGTCGCACCAACTTTGTAAGGATGCGTGGATGATTTTTGTTGAGGATTTAAATGTGATTGAATTTTACCGAATCCCAGTGCAGGTAAAAGCAGCCCAGTAAAAAGGGTGAGAGAAAGGCTTTACTTTCTGACAAGCTTCATCTAAATTTTTGCGAGTATTATAAATTTGGTTGCCGATTTTAGCATACTTTTGGTATTCTTCATCCCATTGCTGATAGTCTGAGGAACCGGAGGAGCAAGCCTTTCGTTCTGCCTGGGATCTTTTGCGGAGCGCGTCGGTTTCTTTAAGTTTCTCTTTCAAAAGTTCTGTGAGCTGGGGTTTATAAATAGCAGCTAAGGTATTGCCCGTAGGCGTTGCTGAATCAGGGTATGATACGGACCAAAGTACGAGAGGGGAGCCGAAAATGATTTCTTGGATTTTGATGG
>NZ_JAUBTK010000138.1:0-10683 GCF_036702455.1 Microcoleus sp. D2_18a_D3 | reverse complement strand
TTTTGGCGAACCTTAGCAATGATGTTAGAGTCTAGAATACATAGATAATGTTTTTTGTCAATGCGTAAGTCCTAAAAATTTGGTTGTATGAGACTAATTAACGAGCTATGCCAAACCCGTATTTCTGAAATACTATTTTAGCGCGATCGCCCGCCAAAAAGTCAACAAACGCTTTCGCAGCAGCCGGATTGCGGCTGTTTCTGATAACTGCCAGCGGATAAACAATGAGCGAATGCAAATTTTCGGCAGCCGTTAGCCGCACAGTTACTTTGTCGGAGGCTGTGGCGTCAGTCGCATAAACTATACCAGCATCAACGTTACCGCTTTCTACGAATGTAAGCACTTGGCGGACGTTATTTCCTAGCACTAATTTTGGCTGTATTTGCCCCCACAATCCAAGTTTATTTAGCATTTCCTGAGCGTATTGTCCGACAGGTACGCTCTTGGGTTCGCCGATCGCAATTTTCTTGATTCTGGCATCTGTCAACTGTTTGAAATCGCTCAAAGCAACACCGTTTTTGGGAGTAATCAAAACTAGGCGATTTGTCAGCAAATTGCGGCGCGTGTCGTTAATTAGCAGGTTAGATTGCTGCAAAGCATCCATTGGGTTGGTGGCGGCGCTGAAAAATACATCTACCGGGGCACCTTGCTGAATTTGCTGTTCTAGAGCACCGGAAGCACCAAAATTATAAGTAATAGTAAAATTCGGATTACTGCTTTGATAAACAGTTTTGATTTCCCCTAAAGCTTTCGAGAGACTGATAGCAGCGGATACGTTTAAGGACGTTTGCTGCTGTGTTGTTGTTGGGGAAACGCTTTTAAACAAGTTCCAAGCAATCAGCAGTGTCAGCCCTACAGCGGCTGCGACGATCGAGTTGAAAATGCGTTTTCTTTCCACAAGGCTGTATTATAATTTGCCCTAGGGCGATCTACACTATCTGTAGTAGTAAGGTGCGCCGCGCACACCTTACAAGTAGATGCTGTTTGTCCAGGATTATCATCTTCTAATGACTGATGACTGCTGACTAATGACTACGATCGCCATTTGACGGAACAGCCTATCGCCTCTGTAGTTGAAGGCTCAACGGGTTGACTGTTGAGCAATTGGTCGATCGCACTCCGCAGATAAGAAACCTGCACCGCCGCCGGATCGTCAGCGTTGTCGTCTATTAAACCTTTATAGCGCAGTTTGCCGTCTTGGTCTAACAAAAAAACCTCCGGCGTTTTAGAAGCCCCAAAACTTTCAGCCACATCTTGAGCAACATCTCGGATGTACGGGAAGTTGAGTTGATTGTTGGCGGCAAAAATTTTCATATTCTCAAAACTGTCGTCGGGATACTGGTTTGCATCATTAGCATTAATCCCGATTAAAGTAACATCTCGATCTTGAAAATCTGCTTGAAGTTCTTTCATACGATTGAGATACAACTGCACGTAAGGGCAATGATTGCACATAAATATCACCGCGATCGCCCGAAATTTTTCTAAATATCGAGCTAAATGGTGAACTTCGTCGTCAACTCCCGGCAGTTCAAAATCGGGAGCGTAGCCGTTAATGGGAGTACCCGTTGTATCCATTAGTAAACTCATGTTTTCAGGAGGTGAAGAGCAGTATTTGCCAGCATGAAAGATGAAACTGTCAGCACGAATAAAATTGGCTGTTGTTTGGCTTTAACTTAATTCTAGCCTTACCAACAGCCTATTGTGATTCGTACTTCGCGATTTATTCCTCGTCTGGCTTTAGCCAACCTTGAGCCAGAGCTTGGTATCCAATAAGTTTGTAGGCTAATTTGGCGGCGGTAAATTCTGAGACTACAGAATCTACAATAGGTGCTAATTCCATAATGTCACACCCGATTACTTCGTAGGACTCGAAGATGCGGCGCAAAAATGCGGTGAGGGAATACCAATTTAACCCGCCCGGTTCGGGTGTTCCCACCCCTGGAATTAAAGTCGGATCGATGCCGTCTAAGTCGATCGTCAAAAATACTCGCTTAGTTGTTATGCTGGCAATTGCCCGATCGGCCCAATCCGGTTGAGTAGCGATTTCGCGAGCTCGAATCACGTTTAGCTGTTTTGCTTTAATTAAGTCTGCTTCTTCCTTGCAGATAGCGCGAATCCCGATTTGCAGTGTGGGCAAGCCCATATCTACAATACGTCGCATCACGCAGGCGTGGTTGTGAATCGAGCCTTCGTATTCGTGCCGCAAGTCGCCGTGGGCATCGATTTGCACGACTGTGAAAGGTTCGTTTGGGTATGCTTGGCGATAACCTTCAACAACGCCGGCAGTGATGCTGTGTTCGCCTCCGAGGGAGATGACAAATTTATTTTCGGTAACTAGCTGATGCACTGCCGCTTGGGTGACTCGCAGCATTTCTGAGGATGAAACCGGTTGCCTGTTGCGGGTATCGGCGATCGGCTCTTGTGTATAAATTCCGACATCGTAGCAAACTTCGGAATCCAATTCTTCGTCGTAGCACTCGAGTTGATGAGAAGCTTCTAGAAGTTTAGCGGGCCCGTTTTCGCACCCCCGGCGGTAAGTGGTGGTAGCTTCGTAGGGAATTGGTAAGATTACTACTTTGGCGGTGTCGTAGTCTGGTACGATTTCTGACCCCAGAAACGGTACGACAGCAGTGGAAATGATCGTTGGCATAAGGGAAATTTTAATACAGCAAAGAAGTCAGCAGGTTTAATCGTGACATAATATCGGCTCTAACTGCAAAGTAGTCATTAGTCATTAGTCATTAGTCATTAGTCAGCAGTCAGCAGCTAACAATGCCCCATGCCCCATGCCCTATGCCCCATGCCCAATCTAAAATCTAAAATCTAAAATCCCATGACATCTTCTACTCCCGCTTTGTCAACACTTATTTCGCCTCAAACTTGGCTGTGGAAAGGCTTTCCGATTTGCTACCAGGCTGCGGGTTCCCAGGGGCCTGCGGTGGTGTTTGTCCACGGTTTTGGTGCGTCTTGGGGCCACTGGCGCAAGAATTTGCCGGCGCTGGCTGCTGATTGCCGCTGTTTTGCGATCGACCTCATCGGTTTTGGCGCTTCTGCTAAACCCGCGCCCAAACTTGAGATTGACTATACTTTTGAAACTTGGGGACAGCTAATTGCTGATTTTTGTCGGGAAGTTGCGGGCGGGCCGGCTTTTTTGGTGGGAAATTCGATCGGCTGTGTGGCAATAATGCAAGCCGCTGTGGATTTTCCCGATATTGCTTCTGGGGTAATTTTACTCAATTGTTCCCTGCGCTTGCTGCACGATCGCAAACGCGCCGAAATGCCGTGGTATCGCAGTTTTGGAGCGCCAATTGCACAAAAAATTTTAAATGTCAAGTGGATAAGTCAATTATTTTTCAAACAATTAGCAACGCCAAAAACAGTAAAAAAAGTGCTTTTGCAAGCTTATCACCGTCCCGAAGCTGTCACCGACGAACTGGTAAATATGCTGCTGGAACCTGCCAAAGACAGCGGCGCAGTGGAAGTATTTGTGGCATTTATCAGTTATTCTCAAGGCCCGCTACCGGAGGATTTGTTGCCGCGTTTGAGCTGTCCGGCTTTGATTTTGTGGGGTACGGACGATCCTTGGGAGCCGATCGCATTGGGACGAGAATTGGCAAAGTTTCCGGCTGTTGAAAAGTTTATTCCTTTGGAGGGAGTGGGACACTGCCCACAGGATGAAGCGCCGGAATTGGTCAATCCTATTTTACTCGATTGGATTAAAGAGCGATCGAGATTTGCCGAAAATCCGCCCCTTTAATCAACAAAGGAATAGGCACTTTAGCTAAGCGATCGGGTTAACTTAGAATTGAGAGTTTTTAGGAGTTGAAGTGGGAGCTATATTTCCGCGATCGCGCCATAGCAACAACGGAATGCTTAACGTTCCTAAAATCATCACAGTTCCAGCCAGAATCCAAACTAGCACAGGATTTGGGCGATAATCACCTCGCTCGATTTGCCAGAAAACTCGATTATAACGCCATGCTGCTAAGGCAATGACCGCAATGCCAAAAACGACCATAACCAGCCCTAAAGTTTCCGAGTTGAATAAGGGAGGGGAGGAAACTTGTTGCTGAGTCACGGTAGCTTGAAATTGACGGAGAAATAAACTGAACCGACTGATCGCCAACCCAAAACCAATTAAAGCCAGTGAAGTTCGTAACCATGCAAGAAACGTCCGTTCATTTGCTTGGTGTTCCCGCTGTCGGTCTATTTTAGGACCGTTGTTCATTAACCCTACCTTTATAAAATATCTTAAGCTTTCCCTCCTTGATTATTGTTTCAGTTCTGATTGCGGAGGGAAGTATCGGTATTGCGATCGTGATTCATCATCACCAAAAAATATACTATCAGTAAATCGACAAAAAAGCGATCGCCTCCATCTCTACCAACAGAAAAGAAGAGGACACAGCATTGCTGTGTCCCTACAAATACCCCTGTTAAAATCCAGTTTAAAAAGACTTAGCCGCACTGCCGGACTGAGCCTTTTTCTCCAACCAATCCTTACCCAATCTAATTGTCACGTCGGACTGCAAAGAACCCGTACTCTCAACCAGCACATCTCCAAAACCCAAAAACTGGCGAATTGCTTGAGCACCTTTAAGATCGCCCTGTTGAGCTACTAGAGTAGTTACCTCCAGCGGTTCGGGCCAAGCTTTATAAACCTGAACATTCCGATAACCGGCTTGAGTCAAATTATTGACAAAAGCTTCAACAGCCGATGGATCGCCGGTACTATCTTGAATTGCCACCTTCAGAAAAGTCGAATCAGCATTCTCAATTGTCCAAGTATTTTGACCGAAGTCAAAATGTTCCGCCACCATAGTTTCGATGGCATATTGGTCTGGCAACCAAAAACTTGCCTTGTAGTCCTTAGAATCGCTAAATTTGCCGGGAACCATCAACATCTGCACGCCAGCGCGATCGGTTTGAGTAGCAAAACCCGCCAAAGCTACCAATTCTTCTATACTCAAATTCGTGTCAAGGTGAGACTGAATCACCGATAAAATCTTCGGTAGTCGAGACAGCAAACCTACATTTACTTCCTGTTCCACAAAAGCCCGCATCAACAATTGTTGGCGCTGCACCCGCCCGATGTCACCCAAATCGTCGTGTCGGTAAAGCAAATATTGCACGATTTGTTCGCCGTTTAGCTTCTGCTTGCCAGCCTTTAAATCTATATATAAATGCTGACTATGATCGGTATATTTCATGTCTTTAGGGACATTAATAGTAATGCCACCCAGGGCATCGACCAAACTTTTGATACCATGAATATTAACTGTGACGTAGCGGTCAATGCCCACACCGCCCAGGAGTCCGCTGACTGACTTCGCTGACGAAGCTGGGCCCCCGTGGTAATTAGCTTCGTTTATTTTCACCTCGCCCCTGCCCTCAACATAGGTGCGGGTGTCTCGCGGAATGGAAAGCACGCTTAACTTTTTATTTTGAGGGTCAAACCTAACCAACAGCATGGTATCGGTTAAGCCCTTAAATGAGTTTTCCCAAACCTCGTGTCCGACATTTTTGTTGACACTTCCTTCGATGTCAGATGTCAGAACTTTAAGTCCTAAAACTAAAATATTAACTGGCCGAGTCAGCTCCGGCATCTTCATGTTGAGCTTTGCCATGTCGCCTTGAGAAAATACTGCTGCTTCTTCAGGGCTCAACTTTTGTTGCTGAAGCGGCGTTGTAGAAAGGGAGACGGCTAGCAACGCTCCGGCTGTGGCTGAGAGCATGGCTACTCCAGCCAAACCAAAACCAAAACCCAGCCAGCGGCCTCGATGGGGCTGGGAAGCTTTTTTGGTTGCAGGTTGAGCAGTTGATTGTTGGATAGGGTCTTGATTAGGAATTTTTTGAGCTGGCACTGGCTTCCTCACACACAACAAAAATAAAAAAGATAATGGCAATATGTAGTATCAAGCTGAAGACGCACTCAATCAATAGGGTAGGGGCTTAAAAGAACCCTAAATTATGATAAATGTTTGCCCACCACTTGCTCGGCTACGCGGCTAATTCCGGGCAACCATAGCGGTTGACGCTTCCAGAGGCGAACCATCAGTCCCAGAGCAACGATGAAATAGCTGGTTGTTAGCAGGCTACTCATTAATAACATGGGAAGTGTCGGAGATTCCGCAGAAATCGCTCCAGCTTCTAAAAGAATATGTCCTAAGAGCCAACTAAAAGCAAGGGCAATTGCCAAGCGGCTGATGGCTTTGCGTTCGGGACTACCCTGACGGCGGTAAAGAGTCCACAGGGCGGGGAAAAAGCCGATGACTGGGATCATTAATACAAACAGACTGGCACGATCGAGTTCAGGATTTTCTAAGGGATCGGTTTTTTTCATAATTCGGTACTCAAAATTTGCAGAAGGTCAATCGATTTTAGATTTTAGATTTTAGATTTTAGATTGAAGCATTGACCCCACGGATAAATTCGGGGGGCAAGTTTCATCGGATACAGGTTTTTTATTTCTCCACGGATGAATTTGGGGGCTTGTATCCTGGATGCTTTCGGTCGGATTTTGCACACAAGTTATTTGTTAGAGGGAAAATTTATATCCTAAACCAAAATTCGGATAGCAGGGCTGGTGCGATCGCCAAACTTGTCTGTCAGAGGCAAAATTTTTCGGTGCTGGGGATCTCGCGACCGATCGTTGGCAACTTTTCGACCCGGAGACCCGTATTTTGATAAACTGGATACAGCACAGCAGTCAGGAGAACAGACTTAGCCATGACCCAATCCCAAAAACCCATCGTTATTGCTCCATCCATATTATCAGCCGATTTTAGCCGTCTTGGAGAAGAGATTCAGGCTGTCGATCGAGCTGGGGCTGACTGGATTCACGTAGATGTGATGGACGGTCGCTTTGTTCCTAATATTACTATCGGGCCGCTGATTGTTGAGGCAATTCGCCCCGTTACTACCAAGGTGATCGATGTCCACTTGATGATTGTGGAGCCGGAGAAGTACGTCGAGGACTTCGCTAAGGCTGGTGCTGACATTATTTCGGTTCACGCCGAGCATAATGCTTCGCCTCACTTGCACCGCACCCTCGGCCAAATTCGGGAATTGGGCAAAATGGCTGGTGTGGTTCTGAATCCTTCGACACCGCTGGAGTTGATCGAGTACGTGCTGGAACTGTGCGATTTGGTGCTGATTATGAGCGTCAATCCCGGCTTTGGCGGTCAAAGTTTTATCCCGGCTGTTTTGCCGAAAATTCGCCAGTTGCGTAAAATGTGCGACGACAAGGGCCTCGATCCTTGGATTGAGGTAGATGGCGGTTTGAAGGGGAACAATACTTGGCAGGTTCTGGAAGCGGGCGCAAATGCGATCGTCGCTGGTTCTGCTGTGTTTAAGGCGAATGATTACGCAGCGGCGATCGAGGGTATCCGCCACAGCAAGCGCCCGACTCCTGAATTGGCTGCGGTTTAATCAAAGATTTTTCGAGTTTTTCTGGTTTTTCTCGTTCCCAGCCAAAGCAGGCTGGGAACGCATTTTTAGACTCGGTTTCCCAGACTCAGGAATTACTTATTTCGAGACAGAGGCGAGAATGCTTTCCATCTCAGAAAGCTCGACCGCCCCGGAGAAAGTTTGACCGTTCATAATAAAGAAGGGAGTGCCTTGAATGCCCAGTTGTTGAGCGAGTTGCACGTCTTTCTCAATGGCGGCTTCGGCGGCGGGGCTGTTGCGATCGGTGTTGAATTTATCTAATTTTAGATTGAGCTTTTGGGCGATCGATGCGTACAATGGTTCGCCTAACTGTTTCTGCCCCTCAAACAAAGCGCTGTAATATTCCCAGAATTTGCCCTGCTGTTGGGCAGCCCAAGCTGCTTTAGCTGCTGGCAGCGCTTGAGGGTGAATAGAAGTCAAGGGTAAATGCTTGTAAGCTAAAGTAACTTTGGCCTGGTGTTTTGCCATAAACTGCTTGACAGTATCGTGAGCGCGCGCGCAAAAGGGACATTCAAAGTCAGAGAATTCTAAAAGTACAATCTGCTGCGAAGCTGAACCCGTGGTGGGAGAATTCCCGATCGAAGATTTGGGATTAGTTTTCATCTCCTGCAAAAATGATTCCTGCGCTGCTTTGAGAGACTGCTGCTGCTGTTGCTGGTACCCTTGTACCGACTCTAAAATTGCTTGCGGATTTTCGCGGATCACCTGCAAGACTTGCTCTTTGAACTTGGGATCGACTGAATTGCCAGCCGCTGACTGCGCGGGGGAACAACCGATAAATACCAGGCAACCTGCCAGGAGTACAGCCAAGCAGAAGGCTTGCTGGCTGCGGAGTTTTCGCCAAATAGTGGATAAGTTCATCTTTTTTTTCTGATTCACGACAACACTTAATCCTACATTTAATTTTGCGGAGTGTCAGGTATACCGCTGTTGACTGCTGTGCAGTTATTTTTATCTGTGACCAATATTTATTCAGTAGCAATCGGTAATTGGTAGTCGGTAATTGGCAAGGGGTGTTAATCACCCGAACACCGACTAACCTAATAATTAATATTTAAATTATTGGAATTTATTATAATATAATTTCGCATCCAACGACTCCAATAAAAAAGGTTTGTAGTGAGGGCTTTAGTCCCGATCATATTCTGAGGACTCAAGTCTTAACTACAAACGCGGTCATGGTTATTTTACAGGACGAGATATAAAATATAAAAGGACGATCGCCTGGGCGATCGTCCTTTTATTTGCTGCACGTATTATCAGTTTGTAGGCTTGTCTGAATCCAAGACTATTTGCGGTTGTTTAGCCATTTAGCAGCAACTATTCCCAAAATACCCGCAACAACTGGATTGCCCAAAAACTTCATCAAACTCGGCTGTTCGGCCAGCACTTCTCGGAAAATATCCGGGTGATTGTGATAGGTAAACGAAGCCAGCTTGGTAACATCGTCAGCATTCATGCGGCTGGCGTGGTGGGTAGAAAGTCCTAGCTGCTTTTCCAATTGGCGATCGTCCAATCCTCTCTTGCCCAAATGCTTGAAGAATTCGCGGGCTACATCGTCGCGTTCATTTGGCTTAATTTGGGCGATCGCCTTTTGCAATTCGGGTTCCAACTGAGCCGGCGGGAGCGAGTCGTGATTCAGGGAACGCCCGAATAATTGTTTGCGCTGAGCGGGCGAAGTTCTCTGAGCAAAATCGTCAAAGTTTTCGTAATCTTCACCAGTTGTCTGCGGCATCATTTCTCGATCGCCCTGGGCTAAATCGTTCATGATTTGACGCTTGTAATTATCGCTGCTACTCATGGTAACTCTCTTCCAATCTACACAACATTTCAGTCTTAAATTGAGATTGTTTCGCCTTCAAAAAACTGCGGAATATTAAACCGCCACGCGGCTATCATTTAAGCTTGCTAACTCGGTCAAGACTTGTATTCAATCTGATTTGATTGCTGGTCGTACTTAGCCGTCAGAATCAACTTTTTGTCAGGAGCGTAAACCAAAACACTTACATCCTGATTTGGGAAATTGCGGTGAAAACCTTGTGCTAAAGATTTCGCCAAATCTTTCACTTCAGTCGGGCGGACTTGCGGGGTAATTACCACTCCCAATTTGTTATTGTCGCGCACGTAAGCATCCTGAACCAGACCCTGAGCCGTCTTTGTTACCCATTGACCAAAATCTTGACCTGCGGCGGTATTGCCACGTTCTAGCTGCGCGTAATAACCCTGACTGCCGCCACTTGCTACAGGTACATCAGTCGGTTTTTGGGCTGAAACGCTGGGCGCGCAGGCAGTAGTAACTGCCAGCATTAATACCAATAGTAAGCCCGCAATTATTTTGCGACTCTGCTGCAATAAACTCACCTTTTTTCCTCCGTTCAGAAAACATTTGGCATAATTGAAAGGGTCAGGTTACTCGACCCTCTCAATTAGTATTAGGCTTAGTCTAGTTTCTTTTTGAGCTCATCTTTTACATCTTCGATGGCGTGACCAGCTTCAGCTTTTGCCTGCTTGGCTTTGCCTTCTGCTTTATCCTTCGGGTCGCCAGTAACATTGCCTAGGGCTTCTTGAGCTTTGCCTGCGATGTTGTCGCCAGTTGCATTTGCTCTATCTTTAGTGGTCATTGGTTTCTCCCTATCTGTATGTAATCAGACATTTTCTACTTAATAAACTCATCATAGGTAACTAGGAGCTGCGTTGCACTCTACCTCTAGGAAGAAACAATGAAGAAAAAATGAAGAGGGAACATGGAAAAGTTATTTTTCTGTCTTGGAGAGACTGCCACTTTCATACTTATAGCCCACATTCCCCACTTCTTAACATAGTCAAAAATATGTTGACGAGAAAACGTCATCCTAGAAATTTAATTGCCAACATATTCTCTATAATTAATGACTATTGAGAACAAAAAAACACTCCTTAATAAAAACTCATATTTCTACATATCAGCGTTCTGCTTGTAGACAAAGAATTACAGCCATTTCTTACCAAACAATCCCCAATTAATGTTAAGACCTGGGGAATGTGGGTGATAGGTTTTTTTCACCGTTTCTGGTGGCTGCAACGAAGTATTTCTGTAAAAAAACTGGTGGATGGTCAACCCCGCTTCCCGGAGTTTTTTTTCACACCCAAAATAATTTAAAATTATAAATTTTTTGGGTTCTTCCTTACTTGGTATGCTAAATCAATAGCTAAATCAGTCAAAAAAATTGAAAAAATATGTCAAAATATCAA
>NZ_JAUBTK010000137.1:0-10999 GCF_036702455.1 Microcoleus sp. D2_18a_D3 | reverse complement strand
TTACGGATATGGGTTGATTTACATTCTGGGCATTGCATAAATTATTCCTCCTATTCATACTCTAACTCAGCAACGCCCCTTCATAAAGGGACTAATAAACCCGGATTTGGTATTAATTATTTTCCGGGCGATCGTGCTAACAGATTTGATATAAGCGAAGGATTTTAAACTCGAATCCAATTAACTAGAACGCCAACGCTTCAGCCTTGTTTTGCTGGTTCTTGCTGCATCTGCCAATTGCCTCAACCCAGGTACACCGTCAAACCAATTAGGAGTGATGTCACTAGGGGAACTCCTTTGCCACCCCAGGTTTGGAGAAGCAATCAAGGTGACAACATCGGGATTTTGAGCTCGGAAAGTAGAATAAGCTCCGTCGAGGTGCATCGGGCCGCCGTCGGGATGTCCCGGAGGTCGGTTTTGCACTTCTTCCAGAAACCGCAGGAGGCGATCGAAAATCCTGCCATTGACAGCGTAAAAATGAGTGGTCATTACCCCCCCAGAAAAGGGTACGAGGGCGACAAGAGACTTTTGTTCAACCTCTTCGACGTGTCCGAAGTAGACGAAATCCCAATCTTGCTGACACAGTTGTTCGAGGATAACAGCTTGGTCTGTTCTGAACTTTGCTGAAAGTTCTAGGTCGTCTTCTACAATCAAAATATTGCTCAACCCCTTGTCTTTTGCCTGCTTGAGGATACCTACATGACTGGAAAAGCATCCCCTCGCCCCAATGCTGGGGAAACCTCCTGCTTCGTCGGGGCGGATTGCGGGAAATATCTCAACCTTATTGGGCGTGAGGGGCATTCCTGCTTTCTCTAATTCCTTGACTATGAGTTGCCGTCGGTCTTTCCTTTCAGGGAGATTTACCGCATAAACTCCCTGGAAATAGTCTGTAATTTTCGTCATAGTTTGATCTCGAATCAAGAAGTTGATGAATCTTCGGCTTGAGCGGTCTCAAATTTTATTTTAGCTCTGTGTCTGCCTTAAACTATTCTATTTTTAGCAAGCTGCATCTTCCATTTTCCTAAACTTACTCAAATTACCTTGGTCGGAGCTAGCATTAACAGTTTAATTAGCATTGGGATTTGAGTCAGAATCAACGCATTTTCCCTGTTGATTAGGGTTTGGGGCTGGGTTGGAGAGTACCTTATCAACAGCAGCTTGTTCTTGAATCCATCCAATTTCCCCCGGTTGCAGCTTGGCGCTTTCTACTTCGACTGTTGGCTTAACTGCCGGGGAAGGCGAGGGAGTTGCCACAGCGCGAGATGGATTCAGTGTCGGTTTTGAAACTGTAGAAAAATCTTTATTTGACTCGGGTTTGGGAGAGTTCGATCGCACTATTTCAGGAATCGAACAAACTTTCAATTCCAGCCAATTGCCTTGAGGCGTAAGCTGTTTGTTTGTCACCTGCAAAACGCTGCCGGCTGGGACTGTTCCTTTGACAGTCAACTCACCGATTGCGCCTCGCAAATCCAAGCGATCGCCCTCTTTTTCCAATTCCCCAGCCCCAGAACTTTTAATCTCTATAAACGAGCCTGTTTCTAAAGATTGGACAGGAGAAGCTACAGATTCAACTGTTTTCTCCGGCGTCCTTCCAGCCTTAATTAAACCGCCTTTCCCGAAAATCGACTCCCCGGCAGTATCGATCGCGCGACCCACCGGAGGGATGAAAAAATAAGCAAATACACCCCCCAACCCTAATAAAAATAAAATTTTCAGCAGCAGCCAAAATAAACTTTTGCTTTTTTCCGGCGGTAACAACAGCGTTTTTCCTTGAGAATTCCCCTCGCCCAGGCTTGTGCTTTCGGTCAAATCCGTTGGCATATCCTCGCTATCGGAAATTAGTTCGATCGGCGTATCTAAAGGTGCGACAGACAGTTCTGTAAAAGTATTGCCGTCTTCCCTCAAATGTGCTTGACAGTGAATTAAAGCAACAGTGACGTTATCGTGACCGTTTCTAGTATTAGCAATCTCAATCAGTCGATCGCGCGCCTTAGCTAAACTAATGCTACCGTCGAGAATTGGCAAAATCTCCGCTTCCCAACATTCCTCAACCCGGTCTTTATCACTCAAACCGTCGGAACACAGCAGCAAAACGCAGTCTTCATCCACTGGAAAACGCTGCACAGTCGGGTGCAAAGTGTTGGACGAAGTAATCCCCAAAGCTTGAATCAGAGCTCCGGCGGCCACTTGTTCCAAAGCATCCCGGTAGAGTGAGTAGCCCAAACGCACCTCGCGGCAAGCCACATTATCATCGAGAGTAACTTGATAGCAGCCGGTGCGGGTAATCCAGTAAGCGCGACTGTCTCCGACGTGGGCGACATAGAGCTCGTGAATGTGGGCTAAACCCATAACTAGCGTAGTTCCCATCCGCTGGCGGCCTTGGCGGTGTTCGCTGTCGTTGCGACTGGCTATCTTGTCGTTAGCAGCACAAGCCGCCCGTTCCAGCTTGGAAGTCAGGCTCAACGGGTCCCAATTAGCCTGATGCAGGGGCATTTGCTGCAACTTGTCGCGCAGCACACCAATTGCTTCTTCCGAAGCGACTTCGCCGCCGTCTTGTCCGCCGATACCGTCGCAGACGATCGCGCAAGCTTCCGCCCCCGGATTTCCTGCCAACAGCGTACCGCTGGGGGGATAGCAAGCATCTTCGTTGTGAGCGCGGGATCTGCCTACATCCGTGCCCGTGGCAATTTCAACGTGACGATCGTAAAATCGGCCGCACTTTGCCAAAGCTTTATCCAACTGGCCCATCAGTTGTTCGCCGTGGCGCACTTGACCGGCAACCATTTGCTGGCAAAGTTGCCTCAAAAAATTGGCAATAGCCGGGTGAGCATCTTCGAGCCACTGCTGCCACAATTTGCCCAACTGCGACAAATGAGGCGGTCTGCGATCGGGCTGCAATTCCAGAAACCGCACCAATTGCCCTTCCACCCGTAGCAGTTCGGGAGTCAGCAGCGTCGAAGCGACGCCCTGAGCGATACACGGCTGCCACAACTGGGCCATTTGCCACAGCCAATTGAGCTGGCGCATCGCTGCGGCTCCTTTCCAGGAATCCGCCAATTCCGGCATTAAAGATTCCGTCACCTTCAAAATAGGCACGTTTTCCAGCAGCCAGATATCTCCCGATAGCTTGCTCATCTTGGACGATACCAGACCGTATACTTGAGGTACGTGCAACTGATAGGCAAACAGTCTCAGATAAGGAGTGACAACACTCGGAATCTCATCGGGCAGTTCCGGCAAGTGTTCGGGTTGAGTATCGACAAGAAGTCGATCGCGCTTGACCAAGTAGCGACCAGCGATCAGATCGCCTGGCTTACACCCTTTGATCCCTTCACCTAAAGCCCATAAGTAGTGTTTTGCCACAGAGTTTTGCATAAGGGTTCCTGACGCCTTGGGGCAAGCGTGCTGATCTGAACTATTTTAGCGATTGAACCTCGACGGGTTGATACGTGGCGATTATTTGACACCCCCGCTTTCTCAACAGACGGAGATTCTTAAGACTTCGCAGTCCTAATCTCCTGATTTTTCAGGTTTCCGGGCTCACCACGTTTCCACTGTTGTGTGCGTAGTGATATCTGACTTTCCCCAGTCTAGGGGTAGGTTTTAATGTCTTGTACTGACACGAACAGTTTACCATTTTGTTGACGGTCGGATGAATCTTGCTATGAGCTTTCACGGTTAGACGATCGCGCGGCGCCCAAGTCCTCGGCTTGAAATCACGCTGTTTTCAGCATATTCCTGATAGCGGCAATTTCCGAAGAAATCGCAGCACTCAAGGGAATTGAGATTTTAGACTAACTCTAATGGTATGATGCAGCTAGGTAGAAATCACCTGAGCCGACAGGTATAGATAAATATCAATTGTCGGTTTTCTCGCGAAGGGTCATCTGTGCCTCGCACGCTAGTTTCGCAACAGAAGTTAAATTTAACCCTACCCAAAGACGGATACAGGCCCGCAGATTCATCTGTGGAGTCAATCTCAAATCTAAAATCTAAAATCAACTGACGGATGCCAGCCCCCGACAGGAATCGTGGACAGCAAAAAAAATTAGATATTAGTTCAAGCGCCCAGATTCATCTGTGGAGTCAATCTAAAATCTAAAATCGACTGATGGACGCAAGCCCCCGACAGGAGTCGTGGAG
The DNA here is from genome assembly GCF_036702455.1 of Microcoleus sp. D2_18a_D3. NCBI lineage: Bacteria > Bacillati > Cyanobacteriota > Cyanophyceae > Oscillatoriales > Microcoleaceae > Microcoleus > Microcoleus sp. D2_18a_D3. The sequence continues at coordinate 6,856 of NZ_JAUBTK010000137.1, read as the reverse complement.
AGCAAAAAAAATTAGATATTAGTTCAAGCCCGCAGATTCATCTGTGGAATCAATCTAAAATCTAAAATCTCAAATCTCAAATCGACTGACCGGCCTCTGCAAGCTGTTGAGTATTGAACCATGCACCCACATGATCCCAGCGCCTTTCCCAAGAATTTGCCCGATCCGAAGCTGCCGCCTGCTGTTGAAATAGACGAAATACTCACTAGCATTCAACATTCTCACAGTTTCTATTACCAAGTGATGAATCTTGAGGTTTGGGCACTGGTGGAAACCTTGGATGGGATGTTTCCCGGCGCTTGGGGTCAGTTTATGGCCAACCGCCAAGTCGCAGTTAAACAGTTTTTGGAACGAGATCACGTTCCAAATTCTCCGGTTGATGCTGGGGAGGCGGGGGAGAAGTCCGAGGCCAGTCGGGAGAAGGAAGAAGCCGGGAGTCAGGAGTCAGGAGTCAGAAACAAGCAGGAAGAAGAATAAAAGCAGATTTTCTCAATTCTCCCCATCTCCACCTTTCCTCTGTATCCAAGTCTAAATCCCCCTCAATCCCCAAAGCGAGAGACAAAACAGAACCCTCTTTTCCCCCCTACTCCCCTAATTAAGAGGAGTAGGAGGGATTGAAACTCAGCTACAAGCGAGATTTATTATGGGTTTCAATCTTAAGTTGACATAAATGCCGATCGCCCGATCGCCCTTACAGGTGAATTTTGGCATCAACTTGAGGCAATCCCATGCTGTAGTTAACAGCGCGGCTGTTGAGGTTATAGCTGATTTGGCCTTTTTGTAGGAACGATCGTACCAAGTGCTCCAACTCCGAACCGATGCGGCGGAGGTTGTACTCGGTCAAGTCTTCGCCCTCGTAGGCGTCTACGAGTTGGTCGAACTTGGCATATACCTGTTTGACTGACTCGTCGTTCCAGTTAAGTTCGTTATCTGGGTCAATGTCGAGGGTCAAAAGGTCGTTGCTGGGGACGAGTTCGTTATCTTCGAGGATGGCGGTGTATATGCGAATATGGCGGGTTGTTGACTTGAGCTGCATGAGTTCTTATGTGTAAAGATTTTTTGCTGAATTAATTGTAAGGGGTCAAAGACCGTTGCAGGAGATTAGGTCGCCTGTTGTGCGATCGATCGGGATATCTCACTCCCCCTCCGACTTCAAGGCAAAGACTGGGAATCGGTAGTTTTGAGACCTACTTAATTCAAGACTAAAAACAAAAGCTTTCGTAAAGTATAATAATGCAGAATTGGCATAGGAGGACAAGGTGGAAGGCAAGAGATTTATTCACTCCGTGCAACTGCAAAACTTCCTTTCCTATGGAAGTGAGGGGGAAAAAATTGAACTGCAACCCCTGAATGTATTGATCGGTACTAACGCATCCGGCAAGTCTAACTTAATTGAAGCGATGGGAGTGTTGAAGGCAACACCTACCGACTTACTTGCTCCGATTCGTCAAGGAGGTGGTATCAGCGATTTTCTGTGGAAAGGTGAAAAAGGTACTCCCACAGCAAAAATTGAGGCTATTTTAGATTACCCAGAACGAACGATGCCACTGCGCTATCAAATTAGTTTTACCGCAGTCGGTCAGAGACTTGAAGTAGTGGACGAAGCTATAGAAGATAAGGCACCGCGCAATAGTTCTGAAAGCAATCCATTTTTCTATTACCGTTATAGCGATCGGGGTCGCCCAGTTATCAATGTTATAGAGGACAACGAGCAGCAAACAAGAAAGCTGCGGAATCTGCGGCGAGAAGATATCATTCCCGATCAATCTATCTTATCTCAAAGAAAAGATCCCGAACAATATCCAGAACTCTCATATCTGGGAAATAAATTTGCCGACATTTGTTTATATCGTAACTGGCAGACAGGGAGAGATGCAGTATCTAGAAAGGCTCAGCAAACTGACTTGCCAGAACATCCCCTCCTAGAAGATGGTGACAACTTAGGACTTGTTTTAAATAACTTACAGTATCAATTAGGAAGCAGGCTGATTATTGAAAAATTACAACTGTTCTACGATGCTGCTGAAGAACTGAGTATCAAGATTTATGGCGGTACTGTCCAGATATTCATCCGCGAAACAGGATTAACTCAGCCAATACCCGCAACTCGTTTATCAGACGGTACGCTGCGTTATTTATTCTTAATAGCTTTACTTCTAGATCCAACTCCCCCGCCACTTATTTGTATTGAAGAACCGGAGATTGGCTTGCATCCCGACATTCTGCCTGCTGTTGCTGAAATGTTGATCGAAGCCTCACAGCGCACACAATTGATTGTGACAACTCATTCTGATGCTTTAGTGTCGGCTCTGAGTCCTGAGTCAGTGTTAATATGCGATCGGGATGATAGAGGAAGTCACCTGAGCCGTCTCGATCCCGAACGACTGAAAAAATGGCTTGAGAATTACAGTTTGGGAGACCTTTGGCGGATGGGAGAAATCGGGGGCAACCGATGGTAAAAGAGGTTCGCATTTACATCGAAGGCGGCGGCGATGGCAAGAATACAAAGCAATTACTTCGAGGAGGATTTAGCTTTTTTTTCAAAGAACTTGTGGAGGTTGCCCGCAGCAATAAAATCAAGTGGAATATCACTGTTTGCGGTTCCCGGAATAATGCTTTCAGGGATTTCAAGAATGCTTTGGCAGATCACCCAAATGCTTTTATCATCCTTTTAGTTGACTCAGAAGCCCCTGTAAAGCAGCCGCCTTGGGAGCATTTGAAGTCGAGGGATAACTGGGATTCGCCTGCTGGGGTTGATCAGACTCATTGCTATCTCATGGTTCAAGCAATGGAAGCTTGGTTGATAGCGGATATTGATACTTTAAAAAGATTTTACGGGCAGGGATTTAAAGAAAATGCGATTCCTAAAAATATTAATGTAGAGACGATTGAAAAGGATTTGTTAGAACCAAGTCTGAAAGCAGCTAGCCGCAACACAAAATCGAAAGGCGAATATCAAAAGATACAGCACGCTTCCAAGCTGTTAGAAATGTTGGATGTTGACAAGGTTCGCAAGGCTTCTTCAGAGTGCGAGCGTATTTTTACAACTCTCATCAAACTCATGGAGGATTGAAGCGATGAAAGTAGCCAAGGGCGCGAAGCAAGACAGGGAGAAAGGGAGGGCGGGCGATCGTCAATTTCTCGGAATCCCGAAATATTTTAGTTGTTCGGCTGTCCAATTTTTGTAATATTCAGTTTTCTCTAAAGCATCGGAAGCTGGCTTCAGCTTAGAATTTACTTGAACCGTGAAGCCCGGATACGGCATCCTCCTAGTATGAAGCCCGTCAATATTAAAATCTTCTTCGGGATGGATGTGAAAAGCCAGCAAGCCCAATTCTGAAATCTGATTATTCAATTTGTCTATCAATTCTTTAGTTTCTGGCCCCGTAATTGCTGTTTTTTCGGGATTAATTACTACCATTATTTCAAATTCCGAATTGTAAAATTCATAAATCGATTTCATTATGGCAGAATCGCGATCGAACTCAGTCAGCGCTGAAAACGGCTCGATTTTGAATAAAATTTGATTAGCCAAGCGTGCCTTTTTAGCGAAGGGACAAATCGGTAAATCGCTGAAAACTGGATGCGGTAACTCGACAAACTCGGTCATCCATCTGAGGGTAGATTCTATAATTTCTGTGTCGGATTCATTCATCGAAAATTTATGTATTTGACATTTCACACTCATCATACTTTATTTGTATGGAGGGCGATGCACACCATTGGTGTCAATTTAACGCTATTTCCCTCAGTCCGGCAGGGGTTTAAACCCCTGCCTCATAGCTTAAGTCCTCTGAAGAGGACTCAAGAACTCATTAGTCCTCTTCAGAGGACTTTTGCTATTAGCCAGGGAATTCATTCCCTGGCGGACTTTCGGTTAAATTGACACAAATACATTGTCCATCTTACTGTTTAATATTTGCGATCGAATTCATTCGTGAATTGTGCCATCTGGCATAATTGCGCCTGCGAGTTTTGCCGTTTCCAGATTTGCCACCCCACTTAGGTTTGCTCCGTTTAAGTTGGCTTTTTCTAGGTTTGTACAATTCAAATTTGCGCCGCGCAAGTCTGCTGAGCTAAGTGTTGCCCCATTCAAATTTGCGTACACTAAACTTGAGCCGCAGAGATTAACCTCAGTCAAGTTTGCCCTACTCAAATCTACTGAGTCCAGCGCTACTCCCACCAGATTTACGCCAGTCAGATTAGCATCGCTGAAGTTGGCACGGGCTAATTTTGTATCTTTCAAATTAGCGTGGCTGAGGTCTGCCGCAACAAGGTTAGCGTACTCTAAATTTGCCTGTTTCAGATTTGCTCCACTCAAGTTTGCCACAGCTAGTTTCGCACCTCGAAGGTTTGCTTTACTCAAGTTAGCTTCGCTTAAGCTTGCTGTAGTTAGGTCAGCACCATTCAGATTTGCTTCACTCAAATTTGCTGCACTCAGATTCGCCTGAAGCAGTTTTGCCGCCTCCAAATTGGCTTTCGTTAAGTTTGCACCGCTCAAGTTAGCTTCACTCAGGTTGAAACAACTCAAGTCAACACCAGCTAGGTTTATGTTGGAAAGTGAAGCATCAGCAACGATTAAGTAAGCACCTGCTTTAACAGGGTCAAATCCTCTGGGGAAGATAGTCTGTGCGTTGCACAGCGCTTGTTCAAGTTTTGCTCCTTCAAGCTTTGCCCCTTCAAGGTTTGCCTCGAATAGGTTAGTATTACTTAGGTTTGCATTACTCAAATCAGCATTCATCCATTGTGTTTTCCTCAAATTTAACCCAGTCAAGTTAGCTTTACTGAGATTGGAGCTACTAAAATTCGTCCCAGGAGACAAATTAACATCGCTGAGATTTACTCCACTCAAATTAGCTTCACTTAGGTTTGCATAAAGCAAATTTACTTCACTTAAATTTGCATTTATGAATTGTGTTTTGCCTAATTGTGCTGAGCTGAGATTCGCTTTGTTAAGGTTGGCATCACATAAATTTGCCTCAGTCAGGTTAGCAACAGATAAGTTTGCTTGAGAGAGTTCTGCACCCCTTAGATTAGCGCTACTCAGGTTGACCTCAACCAGGGATTTTCCGCTCAGATTTACTCCGGCTAGATTAACTCCCGTAAAATCTCGTTCTCCCTGATTATACCGTTGCAAAAATTCCTCAGCAGTGATAGCTGGTTCCAGATTTTCTAGTGCAGAATCATCTATTTTTGCCTCTTCCTCAGATTCCGCAGTATCCGCATTCGCAGGAGTAGCCACCGACTGTTCTACCGCTTCGCTAGATGCTGGAAGCGCTGTCTGATCGATCGCCTCTTCGCGCAATAACCGATCGACCCGATCGCTAAACCGCCTCACAACCTCAGCATCATCAACCTTCTCACCAACCTTCGAGCTTTTCTCAACCGCATTTTCAACATAATACTTGTCTACAAAACTTTGCAACCCAGCATTATATCCCTGTCCTACAGCCTGAAACCTCCATTCGCCGTTCTTCTTATACAAACGTCCAAATTCTAAAGCCGTTTCTTGCGAAAATATCTGATTTAAATTGTACCGAACCAATTCGCTAAGAGTCTCTGAATTGTAAAGCCGGATAAAAGCATTTTCAACTTGACTAAAACTTTGATTTTTTTCCTGTCCGTCGTGAATAGTCACCACAAACACAATTTCCTGAATCGCGGAATTGATTTTGCTCAAATCCAGATAAACCGTCTCATCATCTCCCTCAATTTGTCCATTCCTGCTGTCTCCCGAATGTCGCACCGAACCGTCTGGGGAGGTCAGATTGTTGTAAAATACAAAATACTTTTCATCGGGAATGCGACCGTCCGCCGCTAACATAAAAACAGATGCGTCAATGTCGCAGTTTTGGGCTGTCTGGCTGACTTGCCACCCCAGGGCGATCGCAATTTTACTGAAATTAGGAGTTTCTTTAGAAAGATTGAACCTTTCACCCTTAGTTAATTCGATACTCATATGCGATAATTCCCTTACCTCATAAATGGTATTAATTATCTCATCTATGTTAACCCGATCGCAAATTGGATTTTATCTCGAAGACATCGAAACCCCAATTGGCAGAACCGTCAATTTAACTCTTACCGGACTCATTCTTTTATCTTCCGCCAGCTTCATCGCGGAAACTTACCCGATTTCGGAATCTGTTAGAATTAATTTCCAAACTCTCGATACCGTTCTTTTAATCGTTTTTGCAGTTGAGTATTTATTGCGGCTGTGGTGTGCCGACAATCGAGTTAAATTTATTTTTAGTTTTTTTTCAATTATTGATTTGCTCGCAATCTTACCATTTTTACTGGGATTTGTCAACGTTAGTTTTATCCGAATTTTTCGCTGGTTTAGAATTCTCCGACTCATCCGCTTTCTGGAATTGAAAATTTCTATTTTCCGCATCAGCAGCGAAGATGGGGTGATTTTTGCTCGGATTTTGTTTACTTTGCTGGCAATAATTTTTGTTTATTCTGGTTTGATTTATCAAGTCGAACATCCGGCCAATCCCGAAAGTTTTGGAACTTTTTTGGATGCTGTTTATTTCTCGGTTGTCACGATGACCACCGTGGGATTTGGCGATGTTACTCCGATTTCAGAATCAGGTCGTTTTCTGACTATTTTGATGATTTTGACGGGAATTGCTCTGATTCCTTGGCAATTGGGGGATTTGATTAAACAATTAGTTAAAAGTGCTAATCACGGAGAAGCTGTTTGTAAAGGTTGCGGTTGGTCTGTACACGATGCTAATGCTAGATTTTGTAAAATGTGCGGCAGTCAGTTAGATAATGGTTGACTGTTGACTGTTGACTGTTGACTGTTGACTGTTGACTGTTGACTGTTGACTGTTGACTGTTGACTGTTGAC
>NZ_JAUBTK010000136.1:0-11085 GCF_036702455.1 Microcoleus sp. D2_18a_D3 | reverse complement strand
TTCTACTCCGTTCGACTTGCATGTGTTAAGCAGACCGCCAGCGTTCATCCTGAGCCAGGATCAAACTCTCCGTGTTGTTGAGTTCTTTTAAGGCTCGTCAAGTTCTTTCCACTCAGCACAAAGGCTGGTTTTTTTCCCTTGACTTTTTTCTCGTTGTTTGCGATATTGAGTATCAGCGATGCTTTTACTCTCAATCTTGATTTTTTTGACGAGGTTAATAGTGCTTTAAGCTTTCAAACTATTCTTTTTTCTAGGTTCAGTTTTGTACCTTTAGTTTGTACCTTTAGTTCGTGGTTCAGTGAACCGCTTCCCTTCTGGCGCTTTATTAATGTATCAACTCTCCCTAGAGTTGTCAAGCGTTTTGTGAAAATATTTTTGACTTTTTTTTGAACCTATACACACCAAGGGTTTGGGCATTTATGACCTGCTCTGGTATCCCCTGGCTGACTCCTCTTTTAACTATGGGGTCTTTTTTTTGGTCAAAATACGGCTTTGGGGCGGACTATTTCCCGCGCATGGGTAGAAGGACTCAGTGGTTCAACATGATGGGGCTTACTTGGAGTAGAGGTTAGGCAAAGTTAGAGTGTAAGGGGTGAGGCTGGATCACAGGGTGAGGATGACAGAAGCAGGCTGGTGCATGAGTCATATATATATGTAAGTGGTGTCTGCATTTCTGGGACTTTACTGAGGGAGGTTTGGGTCTCAGATTGAGCCGATCGCCCTTAACAATTCCTCTGATTCAAAATCCAGAAGTTGACACGACGCGGTACTCTAGCCCCGATCAAACTCCCAGGAATCGATCGCCCGCAAATACACTCTCCTGAATTACACCCCGAAACTCCTTTAGTTACCCCAGTTATCAGCCTTTGATGATCGAGGGCGAGTTGGTATCCTCAACATCTACATCTAAAAAGTGCAAGTGACTCTCTTCCTCAGTATTGACAGCAATCACCAAACCTCTATTCCCCCAAGGAGCGATCGCCCGGGGTGAGGCGGGGCTACTAAAACTCCCTACTTGAATCCCTTGACTGTTTAACACTTCTATCTGCCCCCCAACATCTGCCAACACCCATCCCCAATTAGCCACACAAGCAGACACGGGCAAAGTTTCAAGAGGAATTCGTGCTACCTTGAGTGGCCACAATTTCATCAACAGCACCGCCGCTTTACCACCTTGAGGAATTCCCAGCAAAGTATAAGGCTCAGGTGTCAACAGGATCTGTCCGACGCTGGCAGACAACCGCACAGAACCCACCGGCGTGCCGCGGCGAGTGTAAACTCTAAAAATAGTTTGGGGATTTTTTGGTTCGTTGTCCGGCCAAACTGCTAAGACGTGTCGCCGATCCAAAAACATTAATTCTGGTAAATAGTGTTCTGGTAACGGCACAGTAGCGATCAGCTTCAAGGCTTTTTTCTGATCGCCAGGAGTGCTGTTTCCAGATAAAGAATAAAAACGCAGTTCGCCGGGAACCGCTACTGTCAACCAGTTGCCGTGAGAGTCTACAGCAGCTTTAAAAGCATCTGGACCTTGCCTCAAACCCATATCCAGCAAACATTGAGGCTCCCAAGAGCGCTCATTGAGCCAGTAAAGTTTTTGCGGAGTGAGAACGCAGCAGCCGTGGGAAACCGGTAAAATGCCGCGCACGATTTCCGGCATTAATGAAATAGAAATAGACATTTCTCCTGTAACTAGCTGTTTTCCCGGCTGAGACCAAACCTTCACCTCTGTACCTACCGCAGCATAGAGATACGTTTCAGTGGCAATTAAAGCGGTCAACGGTGCTGGAAGTATCACTGGCTTGGGCTGCGAAAGCGCATAGCGGACAGTCCCAAGTAAATTAATTGCCGACAGTGAGGCTTTTTCCTCTTCAACTTCTAGCAAAGACTCAGTTTCAGACTTCAGACTTTTATCACCACTGGTTGTGGGGCTTTCCCAGGGAATAATGCAGTCGCCCAATTGCCTGACAGCGGGGTCGTACATGATCAGCCGCAGAGCTTGAGCCATTTGGGAAGCACTGGCAAAACGGCGGGCTGGCAGCTTTTCTAAAGATTTTTTGACTATTGCTTGCAAAGGTTCGGGGATGGCGTCGGGAAATTGCAACCGTTGATTCAGGTGGGCCCACCTCAAGTCTCCGGGGGTTCCCCCGAAAGGGCGGTAGCCCATTAGCAATTCAAACAGCAGAATTCCTACTGCATATATATCTGACATCGGCGAAAAAAGACCGTAAAACCGCTCAGGGGCCATGTAAGCGGGGGAACCTACGGTAGCGTCGGGAGAAATTTCTTGGTGGAGGCGAGTGGTACCAATTTCTGGCAGCCGACGCGCGATGCCAAAGTCAGAAAGCCGGGGCGACCAACCTTTTGCTCCTAAAGTTAGGAGGATATTTTCGGGTTTGATGTCGCAGTGAACTACACCTCGGCGGTGGGCGTAGTCTAAGCCTGCTAAAACTTCCATGACTAGCTGCAAACCTTCGAGTAGACGCAAGGGGCGCTCTTGTTTGAGCAGGTTGCGGAGGGTTCCTCCCTCGCAGTAATCCATAACCAAGTACCTGCCTGTAGCTGTGTGTTCTAGAGCTCGGCAGGTAACAATGTTCGGGTGCTGCAAGGTGATCAGAAACCACAATTCTCGCAAGAATTCGCTAGTTGGGGCTTTCTGATGACTAAGTTCTTTGAGAGCAACCAGTTGGCTGGTGAGGCGGGAGTCCTGGGCGGGAGCTTCTCGAACGCTGGCACAAAAGACTCGACCAAATTGTCCTTGTCCGACTAGCCCTAAAATGCGGTACTTAGAATGTTGCATCGGTCTAATTATAGAAAAAGCTTGAGCTAGTATTAAAATATGTAAATAATTCTGACAAAAATTCAAATTTTTGAATCCCTCGCCAGGTACAGCCTATGTTATCTCAGGTTCATTCTCAGCCTCCTTGAGAGCGATCGCACAATCGCACCTACTAAAATCCTTGAGCTTCGGAATCACTATCAATCTTGCCGAATGCCGGTACCCGATCTGGAACTACCTGTGGCTGCTATTTTAGTCGATCGCGACTATTACAGTTTTTTCAATGCCATCTAGAAAGTATCTAAGGTTTTAGCTTTTCAAAGCTAAGCTGGGGAATCGGGGCGAGGGAACAGCGATATGACCAAAACAGAAGTGGGGTTATGTCATAGGGGTTAGAGAGCCAGAAGCCGATGCTGTCGTCAAGGCATCTTAACCTTTTTGAGTATTAGCCAAATTTTTTTGCGCTTTGAATAAGTTGATCGTAACTTGCTAAATACTGAACTTGACAGGAGCAAACATCAATATGGTTAAAATTATTAAACTAGATCCAATTGCCGAGGAAATAGCAGTCGAAACCCGATCAAATATCCTGTCTGCCTTACTTTCCAAAGACTTAGACGTTCTCAAGGAATGCGGGGGGCGGGGAATGTGCGCTACCTGCCATGTTTACATTAAAGAAGGCATGGAAGGCTTGTCGGACATGAACCGCCGCGAGAAAAGGACGTTGGAAGTCATTACAACGGCTAAAGCCAATTCGCGACTTGCTTGTCAGGCTCAAATTATGGGCGAGGGTGTGGTTGTAGAGTTGCCTGCGGGGATGTACATTAATGCTATTGAAAATGTCGAAGCTCTGATCGGCCGCCGGGCCCAGCAAGATTTATTACACCCAATTACGGGTCAAGTAGTTGTAGAATCAGGAAAGTTAATTACTCGTTCTATCGTTACACAGCTTAATGAAACCCGCTTTCAAGTAGGACAGTATTTAGTTCGGACTAAAGAAGCTTAAAACTGATATGTTTGTATTTTAGTAGTAGAGAAAAATCTATGTTGAGCCAACTTGCGCGTTTGAGCATGGAAGCAGACGGACGCTACGCCAGTGCAGAAGAACTCCAATTTTTGAAAGACTACTTTCAGTCTTTGAATCACCGGATGAGTGCTTATAAAAAAATTCAAGCCTCTGAAACAGAAATTATGCGGCAAGTGGAAGCACAAATGCTGTCTCTAGACCCTAGTTTATTTCGGCGGGGGGGTAACGATGTCACTGAAAAGTGCCGTGGAGATATTGTGCGGGTGTTGAGGCATTCGGCGGCCGCACTGTTGATTAATGATACGGAACGATTGCGCGATCGGCTACTACTTTGGTTGCAAACTATTTTAGGCGCTGTTCAAGTTAGAAATAGTGCGAGCGTGACCTACGATGTGATGAAAAAGGTTCTCAAACAATATCTCACAGTGGAAGAAAGGAACCTATTTTTTCCGATTCTGGACATCAACCGCACTTTACTAGGCAAATAATCAAGGGGGTTGATTAACAGTAATACTTTTTCTGATATTTGCTAACAATCACTTACATTGGCCCGATGTCTTTATATCATATAGAATGAATTTAGCCACTCTGATTTAGGTGAAAAACCTCGGTAGTACGCAACCGCTATATAAATAAGTTGCCTCCCTTGCGTATCAAAGCAAATAATCAGATTGGCTAATAGCTGTAAGCGATAACCAAGCTGAAGGCAAGAATATAAGTGCTTGTAGAAATTTCTACGGGCATCGGTTGATACGCCTTTGTTGAGAGATTCTCTTAACTTATGTATTTGTTAGCAAATGTTAGCAAAAAAGTATCGGTTGACAAGTTAACGCCGATAAACTGTGCCGTTAGGAAGAGTGGCTCCAATCAACTTCGCTCCCGTCAAATCCGCCTCAGTAAGAATGGCTCCCCGGAGGTTGGCTCCTGTCAAGTCAGCTTTCTGCAAGTTGGCTTTACTCAGGTTAGCTTTGCTCAAGTTAATTTCATGCAGGCAAGAATTAGAAAGGTCGGCATTGATCAGGTAGGCTAGACTCAAGTTGGCTTTGCTGAGGTTTGCTCCGCTCAAGTTAGCTTCCATCAGATAAGCACCGCTCAAGTTAGCTTCGTTCAACAATGCCTCTGCCATATTAATTCCAGTTAAAAGTTTGCGGCTCAAGTCTACACCGCCCAGATCGGCCCCGCTGAGGTTAATACCGCTTAAGTGGCTGCCATTTAAAGTGATGTTTCTCAGGTAGGTTTTGCTCAGGTCTGCTTTGCACAAATTGGCTCTATCCAAGCAAGCTTCGCTAAGGTCTGATCCGATCAAGCACGTGCCGTTTAAATAGGCTTGAGTGAGGTTAGTTCGCCTGAGATTTGCTTTCAACAGGTTGGCTTTGCTGAGGTTAGCACGGGTTAAGTTGGCTCCGGCTAGGTTGGCTTTGGATAATTCGGCTCCGGTGAGTTGTGCTTCGGTCAAGTCTGCCTCTTTCAGACTCGCTAGACTTAAGTAAGCATCTTTGAAGTTCGCCCCGTTGAGATTGGCTTTAATCAGATAGGCTTTACTGAGATTTGCCTCAGTGAGAATGGCTTTGGTGAGGTTAGCGGCGCTCATATCTGCACCTATGAGATTAGCATTGGGAAGAATTGCTCCGGTCAGGTTTGCCCAATTCAGATGAGAGCCGGCTAGGTTGGCGCCGGTGAGATTGGCTCCGATGAGATTGGCGCCGCTGAGACTGGCTGCCATGAGGTTGGCGCCGGTGAGATTGGCTCCGCTGAGGTCAGCTTTGCTGAGATTGGCTCGGCTCAGATGGGCTTTGGTGAGGTCGGCCCCGCTGAGGTTAGCACCGATTAAGTAGGGTCGTTGTTGGTGTTGGTTGAGGTTTGCCAAAATTAGAGTTGGGGCATCGCTGGAACGGTATAAATCGATCGGACTCAACACAATGCCGCGCAGATTTGCCAGTCTAAAATCTCTTTCGCCGGCTGCATATCGAGTTAGAAGTTCATTGGCGTCCATTAAGTTCTAGCAAAATGTTTGAGGTTTTGATGGCTTTTAAATTTTATGAGTTTCTAGAGTAAGTTATGAAGTTTCTAGCTGCTAGTTATCATCAGGTTTTATTTGAATTGCTAAAACCTTATTTTTAAACTCACGAGCTTTTTTATAATTTAACTCACAGTTTTGATGATACAGTCGATAATATGGCTGCCCAAAAATCGATTTGACAGCTATTAGCAACAAAGTAATAGCTGTCAAATAAGTCAGTTTTTTTGAAAAAGTTGACTGAGAATAGCTTCATGGTCTTTACCTTCTTCGACCATAGAATCTGCTGGTTGGAGGCGATCGCGCAGCCCTAAAATAAAGCGGTTGCAGTCCGAACCCAATGATTCGCAAGATGTTTGCAGGCAGTGAAGTTCTCGACCCGTAAGCTGACTAAAGAACGAACTTAAAATACCTGCTTCTAAAAAACAGGCTGGTCGCTTAGACTTCGGGGCTGTTTTAGCAAAAAGAGAGTTAGCAATTTTTACTATTAAAAATCCATGTTCGGAATAGCTGGGGTCAAGCTCAAATGTTCCCCATCCATGAGTTTTCCAACACTGCTGCAAGGACTGAAGAAATTCTACCATTTCCATTTCAGAAACTGGCTGACCGTAGTATTCGCTGACTTCTTCGCAAAAACGCACGTAAAAGTTTTTACCCCACCAGCGACCGCAGTTGAAAAGCACGAGGCGGGAGGCTTGACCTGTTTCTTGTTCTAAGCCGATATAAATGGCTTGAATCAGTGTTTCTGGGAGTGCTAAGAGCCGATCGCCCCGGCGGTTTTCCAGCAGGCCGAGTTCGAGGTCGCCTCGGACGTAGGCATCGCTGGCAAAGTAATTTCCAGGGAGTCGGGGCTGTTTGAGTAAGTCGGCTATATTAATCATCGGAAATTAGGAATTGGGAATCGGGAATTGGAAATTGGGAAGAAAGCTGATTATTTATTACCTTGGTCAATAATTGACTGCGCTTGGTCGAAAAATGGTTGCAATATAGCCCGGGCTTGCTGGGAAAGCAATTCTTTTAAACGAGTTTGCAGCAGATTGCAAACAGTTGCTTCGATATTTTGAGTTTGGTGGGCTTCGACTATGCCGGAAAGCCAGTCTACAAGGCGCTGTTCTAGAAAATTTCGATCGTTCAGCAGCATAGCCATAGCGCAGTACCGCAAGACTAAAACCCAGTGTTTGAGCGATCGTTCTAAGGTTTCTTGTTTTTCGTCGGGGAATGTTTCTTGTAGTTTGTTGGCTACTGGTTGGAAGATGCTTGCTTCCTTCTCTCGCAAAAATTCGTAAATTTTTAAGCGCTGGACAAGGGTTACAGCTTGACGCTTAAAAGCTAGGAGTTCTTCGCCTTTTAAAAAGCGGTTTTCTGCCTGATCCAGCAGCGCCTCAATCTCAGGGTGCATGATTTTAATTAAGTGGTAATCGGTAATTGATAAAAGGAAGGAAGTTCGGCAACGAGCAATGTACGGGATTTAACGGATTTAACTAATGGATTTTGAGGGATGAGGAAAGATGGGTGAGGGAAGATGGATGAGGGATTGCCCTATTTTTTATTTTCCATTTGGCACACAGATTAAAACAGGTCAAATAGGTCATCAATGGTGACTTCTGCTTGTTCAGAAATAGAAATTACTGGCAAGGGTGGGGGTAGGGGTAGGGCACCTACTTCCGGAATTCCTTCCCAAGAAATAGCTTGAAAAAAGTCTGCTACTGGCTGGGTTAAACTCAGAAGTTGACCGGGGGTCGAGCCATTTGGGGTTTCTAAAGATTTTCCCAGCCAATTATAGTGACCAAAGAATTCTTGGACAGATTGGTCCAACCATGAAGTTTGACTTTTCATCTTTACTTCCTGCCTGGAGAAATCCACCATCGCACTTTCGATCGCGAAATTGGTGGGAGGAAAGGCAGGGCAGGGGATGTGCCTTTCCAGGTTGTTTACCGCAATATTTCACCGTGTTGCAGTCGATTTTGAATATCGCGGGCGTTGGCACCTTCGTTGAGCCAGAATGCTGCTGCATCAATTTTATCTGGGTTGCCAAGCAGGAACTTGCAATAGGTTTCTCCCATTGAGTAACATTGGAGTTCTATGCAGCTCAGAGGCTTTTTGACTAAAGAGCCGAAGAAACCGGCGAACAAACCGGCGTATAGGTGACAAACCGGTTTGCCTACGTCTCCCAATGTGCGAGCAACTGCTGAGTCAAAGAGGTTGATGAAGATGCAGCCGTGTTTGCGATCGCTCATGTCCACTTCCCAACGACCCCAACCTTGAGCCGTGAAAGGCCACCACCAAGTTTCTAGCAGAAACATGAGATTTGACTGGCGAATGTTCTGGCTGTATTCGGCACTAAACCATTTTTGAAAAAATTCGGAATCTTGGAGTCCCCACTGGCAACCAATAGTATACATGATGACAGAGGACGCGGGGCCGACTTCTTCTTCGAGCCCCTCCACCAAACCGATAATGAAGTCTTCGCTGGTAAAAATGTTGCGCGACTCATTCCAGTCGTCAATTGTACCCCTCTGGCGATCGAAAGCAAAAAAATCCTGAAACCTATAGTGGCTATGAGTTTTAGGATGCTTTTGCTTCAGTAGCGATTCGCTGTGGGGGGAGATTTCTTTTTTGGCGGTAGAGACCATTGGCGGGTTATTCCTGTTTGGTGTAGTTTGGTGAAAATTAGAGTCAAATAGACTGGTCTGTGTATCCAATTTAACTTTATTTTTCTAAAGGCAGGCACAGGGTAGAATTTTTTACTGCAATATAAAAATTAAAAATTCTAGGATGCTAAATTTGGGGGCTTGTTGGGAGTTCTGCCTTCGGACAACTGGTCTCTGAGTGCTGGCGAAAGTGGGTATAACCTTAAACGGCTATGTGTTATCGTTTTGTGCAAGCTGTCCATTATATATAGGGCATATGGGGATGAAAAATCACGCTTGTATTGCAATAGGCATCAATCAATATCAGTTACTCCAGCCTTTGAGTTATGCCCAAGAGGATGCAGAGGCCCTGTACGGTTTTTTGACTGAGGAGGCGGGTTTTGCGCCGGATGGATGTCTGCTGATGACCGATAGCTCGCCGTCGCTGTGGGGTCAATCTACATATCCAAATCGGGAAAATATTCTGAGATTGACCCAAAGCCTCTGCGCGCAACATGTGCAACAAGGAGATTTACTCTGGTGTTTTTTTAGCGGCTACGGTGTCAGCTATGAAGGTAAGGATTATTTGATGCCGATTGACGGCAATCCGGCTGACATTCAGGGTACGGGGATTCCGGTAGAGTTGCTGTTGAATACTCTGAAAAACGCTCCTACGGAAACGGTATTGGTGCTGGTTGATATGAACCGCAGCCAGATTGTGAAAGCGGGGGAAAAGATCGGCTCTCAAACGGTTGAGCTGGCGCGGGAACGGGAAATCCCGACGGTGCTTTCTTGCCGCCCGAATCAAGTTTCGCGGGAAACTTCGGCTTTGCGTCAGGGGTTTTTTACGACGGCGCTTTTGGAGGGGCTGCGATCGGGACAGTGCATGACGATTAAGGGTTTAGACCGTTTTTTGAGTGATCGACTGCCGGAGCTGTGTGACCACCATTTGCGTCCGAAACAAGAACCTTTGATGGTGGTGCATCCTCCGGGAAAGGCTAATTTGGTGATTTTGCCGGATGCTTCAGGGGTACCAACTGCTGCGTTGGCCGGACGCAACGGCAATATGACGGTTGGTACGGCTGATGGGTTCGATCACCCGCAAATGCCTACGGCTACGGCTCGAATGGATCTGCCTCCGGCAGTTCGCAATGCTGAGGATTCGCCGGTTGAGATGCCGCCTGTGTCGCAGCCGAATGCTGTGGCCCCTGCAGATCGGGGGGGCGATCGACCGAACTTGCAAAAGCCGGAGGATGAGCATAACGGGGGGTCGGATAAGTCATTTTTGCAGCAGCTAGTGTTGTGGAGTTCAGCTACGGCTTTGGTACTGCTGTTGGGTGTTTTTGTGACGAACAAATCAATTTTTATTGGTCAGCAGGAAGGAGATCCTCGATCGCCTGGTGGAAATGCCCAAAACCCTGGCTCTCAAAAATTTACTGGTACTGGGGGGTCGCAGAACCAACCGCGGGCGGTGCAAGCAGGGAGTGGAACCAAGCAGCCACCATCGAGCCAGCAGGTGTGGGCTGAGGCAAAAACTTTCCTTAAGGATGGTTCGGCTTCTAGTTTTAATAAAGCGGTGGTTAAGGCTCGAACGATTCCGCCTAGCGATCCGCTCTTCCCGCAGGCTCAGCAGGATATTGAGCGCTGGAGTTTAACGATTTTGGATATAGCTAACGGGCGGGCTGCTCGGGGCGATTTCCAGGGGGCGATCGGCGCGGCTAAATTGATGCCGGATGTCAATAAGCCTGTGTACAATCAGTCGAAAGAGGCGATCGCTCAGTGGGAGGAGCTATCCAAAGACCAGGATGTAAATACTGCTTTGCTATCGGCTGCTAAGGGTCAAATTAAGCGGGGGGTTGCCTCTTCTTACAGTAAAGGCATCCAGCAAGCTAATAAAATTGAACCCGGTCAGCCGAAGTATGAAGAAGCTCAACAGTTAATTGGAGAGTGGAGCGAAAGTATTCTCAAAATTGCTAAGTTGCGCGGCTCTCAAGGAAAGCTGAAAGAGGCAGTTGAAGCTGCTTCGCTGGTGCCGTCGGGTACTAAGAGTTATCAGCCGGCTCAGAAGGATATCGCCAATTGGAAAACTAAGCTCCAACGCCAGCAGAAAAAAGGTTGATTTAGTTGATAATTTCTCGGTTTGCCACCGGGAAATTATCTTAGCGACTGACCAAGATCGATCGTGCGCTTGCTCGATACCTCTTGATACTGCAAAAAGAGACCTACATATTGATAATTTAAAACCAATAATTTTATTCACCATTTCCCCTCCCCAGCTTCTGCGGGAGGGGATTTTCTATGCTGCCTGGTCGGTTCGTTTTTGTAGAGTGAAAGATATAGCAGAAGGAAGAAGGAAGAAGGAAGAAGGAAGAAGCAATAAAATCAATCGTCTCAGCCATTAACAACGTCCTAACGTCTTGGCGGTTGCTATATCGTATGGGCTGGTTAATTGGGGCTGCATAATAGTGGGATGATTTTGATTTTTTTTGTGAGGGGCCCATGAGCCTGAAGGCGTGTATTTTCAAAGCAGGCGGGACGCCTAACCCTACTCCCCACAATAATAGACCTCTTGCAAAAATAATTAGGACGGGCTCTCCGGCCCATCCCACAAGAGTTATTTTTTCTTGTGGGATGG
>NZ_JAUBTK010000135.1:0-11165 GCF_036702455.1 Microcoleus sp. D2_18a_D3 | reverse complement strand
ATTGATATTTTGACATATTTTTTCAATTTTTTTGACTGATTTAGCTATTGATTTAGCATACCAAGTAAGGAAGAACCGGATATAATAACTCTTCTAAATACTTAGGCTACCCATCGAGTCCGATCGGCGGGTAACTGCGAGGGTACAAGTTCCAAATACTACCGCTAGGCGAGCGTACCTCTTACCAATTTTTAATTTCGAGTATCGGAAGCGCCAAGATTATAAGAAACTTTTGACGGCTCAACTGTTACTACTTCCGAAAGAGATTGTTCAGCAGCTACCTCTAACTTTGGCAGTGGTAGATGCTTCATTTCCCAAACTTTCAGCAAAATTAGATATTCATAAAAAGCTTGAAGCGTGCACCAAGCCAATCCTGCTTGGCCGTCAAGAAATCCGCCGAGTAAAATATACATATAGAAAAAGCGCACCACAGGCCGCAAAGGCAAGCGCAAAGAAAAATCTTTCAAAGCGCGACGCCTTTCCACCTCCGACGCGCCAAACAATAAATCCCACCAATTTACTTGACCCGCTTCTAATTGACGGAGAGTTTCAGCCGCCTCGTCAGTCGAGTATCGGTTGTGCTTTTCAATCCAGCGGGAAAGACCTTTGCTGCAAGTATAGTGAGGGTAAGTTTCCTTCAAAAAGTGAGTAGGCCCGTTGCAGACTTCCCGTTCAGTGTGACCGTAGTCAGTAAACCACACTCGGTCTTTGCGAAAGAGACGCATTTGGTAACGGGGATATTGAGTGCTGCGGCGAATCCAGCGCTCCATAAATATTACTTTTTCAGCTACGTAATAGCCGATATATTCTTGACTTTCGATCGCCTTTAAGCATTCAGCAAACAGTGCAGGCGTCATCCGCTCGTCAGCTTCGAGGATGTAAACCCATTCGTACTTGCACGGGACTTCTTGGAGCATCCAAGTCCGCTGGCGTCCGTGAGTTTCAAAGCGGTGCTGCACTGTTTGCACGGCATAGTTCTGAACAATCTCAAGGGTGCGATCGGTGCTGAAAGAATCAACTACAATGATATCGTCACAAAGCAGTGCCGATTCAATGCAAGCGGCGATATCAATCTCTTCGTTGTAAGTCAGAATATAAATTGAGAACATTCCCAGCTTTCAGTAAGGGCAAACTATTGGGTAAACAAACTATTTCTCAGGGATGTCTCGACCAGCGCGATCCCTGCCAGCGCTGATCAATTTTTGCGGCGGCCGAACCGCAAAATTCCCATACTTCTCAATCCCGTCCAACCAACAGTAATGTAGCCTATCGCTAACAGCAAACTGGTGATTCCCGTCTGCCAACTCGAATTTCTCGATCGAGTTCTTAACTCTTTCTCTTTTTGTTGCTTGCGGGTGCGAATCTCGTTACGAGCTTGAGTGGGAAGTGATTGAGCTTGCTGTTCCAGGAACTTGTCGAGGGCTTTCGGGTCATTTTTCGACTCCTCAAGCACAGCTTTCAATTCCTTGGGAACCTCTGGACTCTTTAGTGCTTGTTGCAGCTTCCCGTCGTCTTCCAGCAGCGCCCCTATCTGGGTGCGACGCTGGCTTTTGAGCTGTTCTACCTGAGCTTTAAATTGAGGGCTTTTAAGTTGTGCCTCAAGTTGACCTTCCGCTTGTCCCGCTTCTTGATCGACTTGAGCCAAAGCATCCTTGAGTTCCAAACGAGTATTGTTGAGGTGAACGGGAACCAGAGATAGGTAAACTAGACCTAACAAGCTGGAAATCAACAGCGCCCAGAATCGCAAGTCCAGCCAAACGTTGCGTCGCTCAATAGAGACTCCACTGCTGCTGTCAACCCAAAAGCCAGTCATCAGGAGGGCGATACCGATCAAAGGAATAATCCCCTTGTCAACTATCTGAGTTGCAGCAGTCAACTGCCAGCCTCGATTGAGAAGGTCTGAAGTTTCTCCCGGCAGCGACAGAACAATGCAGTCAAGCAAAGCAGAGAGAATCAAGATAATCCCGACTACTTTGAGAGTTCGAGCAGCTACTGAAGAAAATTGACGGCTATTACTTGCTTTCATAATTCGTGTTAGATAATTCTACACCGTTAGATTCAAGGGGGTAGTTGAGTGGATTTTGTTGAACGAGTTAAGCTATTTTCCACCAAAATAGCTGCTTCGGGTACCGACCTCGACTTTCCTCTGAGTTTTCACAAGCTGCGGTTGCGACCCAAAAGGTCGAGTTTCTGCACAGCTATATAGAGTTGGACACAGGAGGCTGCGCGCTTCTGGGGTGGCTGTAAGGCTTGGTCAAGATAGCGCCCAGAAACTGCTGCAAGCAACTGCTGGCTTCTTCTATAGTCTGGCGAATCCAGCGTAAAGATGAGCTCTGCACGCTTAGGTTTCAGATTTTAACTAGCTTTCGCTCGCGCGGCCGTGCCAGAAATAATAGACACAGGAGGAGCGCGTTTCGCTGGGTTTCACCCCCTAGGGTTCTCACTACCCGATCGCCTGCCCGATGCGGTGGAACTAAATCCCTTGTCTTATAGTAATTGATATAAGAGAGGGCGGGAATAAATAATTGTTTACCAACCTTTTTAACCTCCAGTTACCAACAGCAGGATACGGCAGTCACCGATAGACGAGTAGCTGTTTTTGACGGAGGAATTATGTTTTGCATATCTGCTTCGCACTCGGTAGTTTTCCCTTATCCATTATGGGTTAAAAGTTACCATTTAATAATTAATTGTTACTCAAATAAATATTAATTATTAGGATATTGAATGATTGATTTTTTAATATCGAAAGTGCAAACATCACATTTTTTGGTAGGATAATTTTGATCGATGTTCAAATTTGGTGGTAATGACTGCAATGATTTCTGATGTTTACACGTTGAGAGAACTGGAAAGATCGATCGCATCCGATCCGGACAAGTGGCGTCCGATCGTGTTTACTAACGGGTGCTTCGATATCCTGCACTGCGGTCACGTCCGCTATTTGCAGGCGGCAAAAAATTTGGGGCGATCGCTCGTGGTGGGCTTGAATAGCGACGCCAGCGTGCAAGCTATCAAACCGCAGCAGCCGGGATTGCCACCCCGCCCGATCGTACCGGAAAATCAGCGAGCCGAAGTGTTAGCAGCCCTCAAACCAGTAGACGCCGTAGTAATTTTTTCCGAAATTACAGCAACTAAACTGATAAATATCCTGAAGCCTGATATATACGTTAAAGGAGGCGACTATAAACTGGAAACTCTGCCGGAAGCACCGGCAGTTATCGCCGAAGGCGGCAAGATTTCCTTGATCGAAATAGAAGTTCCGAGTTCTACCAGTGCGATCGTCAAACGCATTTTACAATTAGGTACTTAACCCTCGATCGCAAACAGCAAACAGTGAGCTAAACTCAGAAGTTGCTCCATCAAAAAACACGCTTGGTACGCGCGTGCAAAGCTATCCCGTAGGGAATCGCTCGTACAACTTCATCCCAATTGCTAAGCAGGAGATAATTTTAATGGAACTCACAAGCAATAACACGATCGCGGAAATCCTACAAAGACACAAAGCAGAGTTACTAGCAGACTGGCTCAAAGAACTGCAAAATACCGGGCTGCGGCGGGACGACTTGATGAGAGCCAAAGAATTGCGCTCCGAGTGTCAAGAGTTCCTGCAATTGCTCCACATTGCAGTCGGGAACGGTAACTTTAGCGACATCCAGACACCCGAATGGGAAAATATGCGGGTGCTGCTAGCAGAAGTTTCGCGATCGCGCGTTCAGAGAGGCTTTACTCCCTCAGAGATAGCGAGTTTCATTTTATGCTTCAAAAAGCCATTGTTCGATCGGCTTTGTCATGAACTGACAGAAAACCGCGACGCACTTGTCGAACAACTTTGGCTTTCCACCAGTTTATTAGACCAGCTTGGCCTTTGGGTGACAGAAATTTTTCTCAAAGCTCGCGAAGAAGTCATCGAACGCCAGCAGCAAGAAATGCTCGAATTGTCAACACCCGTAGTCAAACTTTGGCAAGGCATTCTCGCTTTACCCATGATCGGGACTCTCGACAGCGCCCGCACTCAAATAGTCATGGAAACTCTGTTGCAGGAAATCATGGAAAGCGGCTCAGAATTTGCGATTTTAGACATTACAGGCGTGCCGACTGTTGACACTTTAGTTGCTCAACATTTATTAAAAACTGTAGCAGCCGCCCGTTTAATGGGTACTGAGTGCATCATCAGTGGCATTCGCCCGCAAATAGCTCAAACCATAGTTCACTTAGGAGTTGACTTGCAGGATATTCTCACAAAAGCTACTTTAGCAGATGCTTTTAAAGTCGCGTTGCAGCGCCAAGGTTTAACTATAAAAAATCTTAAAGAGGAAAGATAAATATATTACATTTTTGACGAAAAAACTCAACCAAACATTTAAAAATAGGTGAATTTGTGGAACGAATACCGATACTTCAAATGGGAGAATTTCTGCTAGTAACAATTCAAGTAGATATGCACGATCGCTTAGCAATGACCCTGCAAGATGACCTGACGAACCGCATCGTCAAAACAGGTGTCAAAGGTGTGTTAATAGAAATTTCTTCTCTCGAAATTGTTGATTCTTTTATCGGTCGCATTATCAACAATATCGCTAGTATGTCGCGAATTTTAGATGCGGAAACAGTTGTGGTCGGGATGCAGCCAGCGGTGGCTATTACGCTCGTTGAGTTGGGGCTTTCCCTGACAGGAGTTCGCACAGCTTTAAGTGTTGAAAAGGGCATGATTTTGTTGAGAAAATCCTTGGGTTTCTCTCTTGACGAGCAACCGTAAGCATTCGATTAATTGTCCCAAGACTGAGGCACAGGGAGTAAAAAAACCTAGTTTGTTTGTAGATCCCTTGTTGACAAACTGAAGATTTATGAGGATAGGGCTTACGCACTCAAGAGGGTTAAATCAAGGGTTTAAGATTGCTTCACTATCTTCTCTATGGAGAGAAAATAGTAGTAAGTGCGTAAGTCCTATTAGAAGAAACTAAGTTGATGAGCGTCAGTCCTATATTTTGGGGAGAAGTTCTATTTTGGTACAGTAGCCGCCATGTCAAAACGTGAGACACTAGAAATCCGATCGTCATCCGATATAGTCCACGTCCGACAGCAAGTGCGAGCTTGGGCTGTAGCAATGGGATTCGGTTTATTAGACCAAACGAAAATCGTTACCGCAGCCAGCGAACTCGCCCGCAATACTGTAGAGTACGGCAAAGGGGGAACTGTAACTCTCGAAACGCTGCAACTAGGCACCCGCAAAGGGCTGAGGCTGATATTTGAAGACAAGGGCCCGGGAATTCCAGACATCGAATTGGCAATGACTGACGGTTATACTTCTAATCACGGTTTGGGTTTGGGGCTGAGTGGTTCCAAGCGGTTGATGCACGAATTTGAGATTGTTTCCAAAGTGGGTAAGGGGACTAAAATTGCGATCGTCCGCTGGCGCTGAAGAAGTAATAGGATTTGAGAGTTGAGATTTTAGATTAAAGCATTGGGAATGACTGAGGACGATCGGGGTTTGGAGGTTGCGTATAGTTGTATTATTTTTTTAATTGGTATAAAGAGTAACCAGCAAAGCCAAGAAGTGATTCTTGGAATCCCACACCATACCCGCAGATGGTTGGCCTATGGAGGATTCCATTATGAGAACTGATAACAAATGATAGATGCCGTAGCCTTGCCCGTAACAGAAGAAAGTCAAGTCGGAGAAGCGCGGCGAATCGCAGTCGCCCTGGCGGCCGAAGTCGGATTTAACGAGACCGATCGCGGTAAAGTGGCAATTGTTACCACCGAAGCAGCAAAAAACCTGGTCAAGCACGCCCGCGAAGGAGAACTTTTGCTGCGAACATTAAAAACAGCGGCAGGATATAGCATTGAAATAGTAGCGCTAGACCGGGGGCAGGGCATGGCAAATGTCGCGCTGTGTATGCGGGACGGTTTTTCTACAGCGGGAAGCCCTGGAACTGGATTGGGGGCAATTAAACGCCTCTCTACTTTTTTTGATATTCATTCTGTACCCAAACTGGGGACAGCCTTATTAATGCGGCTGGAACCGACCCAAAATAGCCGGGAAGCCGTCCAAAACAGCAATTACTTGGAATTTGGGGTTATCCACTTGCCGAAAGTAGGAGAGCAAATTTGCGGGGATTCGTGGGCGACAGAAAATCACCTTGACAAAAACCTGATTTTAGTTGCAGACGGGCTCGGCTACGGGGATTTGGCCGAGGAAGCGTCTCGCGAAGCAGTGCGGGTATTTCAAGAAAACGCCAAACTCGGGCCGAAAGCAATTTTAGAGAAGGCGCACACTGCTTTAAAAAATACCAGAGGAGCGGCTGCGGCGATCGCCCAAATCGCTCCTACCCAACAAACAATTTGTTTTGCCGGAATTGGCAACATCAGCGGTGTAGTTGTCACAGATAACCAAAGCCGCAGCATGGTTTCCTACAACGGCACAGTTGGACATATGATGCGAAAAGTAGCAGAATTTGTCTATCCTTGGTCGCAGCAGTCCCTACTCATCATGCACTCCGACGGTTTGGCGGCGCAGTGGAATTTAAACCGCTACCCGGGTTTAGCCTCCAGACATCCTGCTTTAATCGCAGCCGTGCTCTACCGGGACTTCAAACGCACTCGCGATGACATGACAGTTATAGTAGCCAAGGTGAGAGAAGCAGCGTGAGTTACCCAATCCTGACGACGGAAGTCCGCTTTGAACAAGACATCGTACAAGTACGCCAAAGAGCTCGCCAAATTGCTAAAGGGCTGGGATTCGATTCCCAAGTACAAACCCGCATCGCCACAGCAGTTTCCGAAATTGCCCGCAATGCTTTCAAATATGCAGGCGGTGGCAAAGTAGAATTCATTGTGGAAGGGGAATCGCCCCAACTTTTTCGGACTCGGATTTCCGACACGGGGCCGGGAATTGCTGATTTACCGGCTGTGTTAAGCCCTAATTTTCGATCGCAAACCGGCGCGGGACTCGGTTTAGCAGCAGCCAAACGGTTGATGGACGAAGTGCAAATCGACTCGGCGCCCGATCGCGGAACGGCTGTACAATTAATTAAACAGTTTTCCAAACATATGGCCGCGCTGAGTGCGATCGAACTAAATCAATTAGTTGACAAACTAGCGCGCCAAATTCCCGAAGATCCCTACGCCGAAATTCAGCAGCAAAATCAAGAATTACTACGCACTTTAGACGAACTCCGCCAGCGTCAAGAAGAACTCGTAC
Organism: Microcoleus sp. D2_18a_D3; assembly: GCF_036702455.1. NCBI lineage: Bacteria > Bacillati > Cyanobacteriota > Cyanophyceae > Oscillatoriales > Microcoleaceae > Microcoleus > Microcoleus sp. D2_18a_D3. Next base: position 3,961 of record NZ_JAUBTK010000135.1, on the reverse strand, counting down.
AATTAAATCAACAACTAGAAGATACCAATCGCGGAGTTCTGGCACTTTACGCTGAATTGAACGACAAAGCCGAATCTCTCCGGCGGGCCAGCGAACTCAAAACCAGCTTTCTCTCCAATATGAGCCACGAGTTTCGCACTCCGCTAACGGCAATTATGAGCCTTTCTGAAATATTATTAAATCGCCTCGACGGAGAACTTTCAGACGAACAGGACAAGCAAGTAAATTACATTTACAAATCCGCCGAGTCTCTCGCAGAACTTGTCAACGACTCGTTAGATTTAGCCAAAGTGGAAGCCGGAAAACTAACTGTTCGCGTGGCTGATTTTGAAGTCGAAGATTTGTTCAGTGCGCTGCGAGGAATGATGCGCCCCCTGCTTCCCCAAAACTCTGCCGTTTCTATAATTTTTGAAGATCCTCTCGAACTTCCCATCCTTACAACCGACGAGGGAAAAGTTTCTCAGATTTTGCGAAATCTGATTTCTAATGCCCTCAAATTTACCGAAGCAGGTGAAGTTCGAGTTGCTGCGGAAATGGGAGAGGAGGGAACAGTTACTTTTTCAGTAGCAGATACGGGCATCGGCATTGCCCCAGCCGATCAAAGGCGGATTTTTGAAGAATTTGTCCAACTCGAAAACCCCTTGCAGAAGGGCGTCAAAGGCACGGGATTGGGATTGTCTCTGTGCAAAAAACTGGCGGAATTTCTAGGGGGAAGCATTGAAATCACAAGTTCACCCGGAGTTGGTTCGACTTTTTTTGTCACACTGCCGATTCTGTATCCTGGAGAGGAAGAAAACCCTTTGGAAATGTCCCCTGCTAAGGGAGATGAAATATCGCTAGCAAGCGCAAATTCTCGTAGCTTGCGGGGTTCCGGGCGATCGCCAGCGGCGGATTCAGCAGCCAAAGTTTTGAGTGGCGAGGATGAAGATAGTTTTTCGGTATTTGCTGAAAGACTTGCTGGCAAAAATTCATTGTACTGCGATATAGGTCGCCAACGGTGGTGAAGGTTGGGTTCGGCTGCTCTTTGAGCAACCGCAAGCAATTTTTATCGACATTGTGATACCGGATCTGACCGAATTTGAGGTTTTGGAAGGGTTGAAGTGCGATCGAACTACTTGTCAAATACCTGCTATCGTGATGAATTCAAAACATTTTGGGTTACATCACTTTTTTGCTGTGCGGGATGCTAGCACTGCACGGTGAAAAATATTATTCCGATGCAAAGGGAAACGATATCAGGAATTGCAGCTTTTGAGGACTGCAGTCGGATGCTGCGAACTTAATTATATTTTTTCAGGAAATTTTATATAGTTCGTAAGAGAGTTAATTTATGATAGGCAAAATTTATTTAATTGGCAACAGCATTTAACCTTTGTGCTGTAAAATGTAGCAGTTCTCAGTTGCCGACTATACAGTAGGGACTTACCGAGTGCCTGTTTTCGTGGCGGCGATCGGCTAAAATCCATGATAAATCTCGTTCTTAGCAAAGTCTGGATTATTAAAAACAATGCAACTTTAGGCAAGTCCAAACCCATACCAAATAAGCCATTCTCAATTCTTAAATCGAAAATCTAAAATCCAAAATCTAAAATGGTATGACTTTTATCTCCCTTCAATATGGCCTGTTTCTGTTAGTTTTGTTCGCGGCTTACTGGTTGGTTCCGCTGCGGTGGTGGCGGCTGTTCATCATGCTGGCGGGTAGTTTAATTTTTTACGCTTCGCTGCAAATTTGGTACATTCCTCTGCTGTTAGTCGGTGCTTTGTTTAATTACTGCTTGGCGATGGCGATTGGGGAACCTCTGGATTGGCGGATTGCTAATGAATCTTGGAACCGCCGCCGTTTGTTGCTGCTGTGGATAGGAATTTGCCTGAATGTGTTGCTGCTTCTGGGCTTTAAGTATGTGCCTTTTTTATTGAGTTCGATCGGCACTTTGTTCAATTGGCCTGTAGCTATCGACGGGGCTGACTGGGTGAAAAGTCACGTCATTGCACCCCTGGGATTGAGTTTCTTTTGCTTTGAGTGCATTGCTTATTTGATTGACGTGTACCGAGGCGCGCCTGCTGCTACTTCGCTGCTGCACTTTGCTGCTTACAAGTTGTTTTTTCCAAAACTGATTTCCGGCCCGATTACTCGGTATCACAACTTGATCTATCAACTGAAAACCCAACAATTTCCGACGCCCGATCGCATTTCTGAGGGACTTTGGACGATCGCCTTTGGTGCAGTAAAAAAAGGTCTTTTCGCAGATAACTTGGGAATTTATGTCGATTTAAGCTTTACCAACTTGCAGCGGGCGGGTAGCGAGGATTTATGGCTGGCGATTTTTGCTTACGGGCTGCAACTTTATCTCGATTTTAGTGGCTATGTGGACATGGCGCGCGGTACTGCTTTGCTGCTGGGTTGGTATTTGCCACCAAATTTTGATTTCCCTTATTTTAGTGCCAGCATAGCTGATTTTTGGCGGCGCTGGCACATGACTTTAGGCGATTGGCTACGCAATTATTTGTATTTTCCTTTGGGCGGTTCGCGAGTCGGTTTGTGGCGCACTTGTCTGAATTTGTCCATCGTCATGTTAATTGCGGGAATTTGGCACGGGGCCGCTTGGGGATTTATTGTGTGGGGGGGTTTACACGGTTTAGCTTTGGCGGTTCACAGGCTGACTGATGTGCTGTTTAAGCGGTTGCGGAGCGAGTTTTTGTGGGAAAATCCGATCGGTATTGCGATCGGTTGGCTGTTGACTCAGGCGATGGTTTTTGGTAGTTGGATATTTTTCCGCCTTCCCGATTTAAAGGATTCGGGATGGGTGATTTCGCATTTGTGGGGACACGCTGCTGACGTGCAGTTTGCTGAGAAAGTTTATAGCGAAGCTTTGGGTTTGGAAAGAGTGCATTTAACTTGGATGTTGGCAGCTTTGGCTGTGGCGATGCTGGGGAATTATGCGTTGAGTCGGGGTTTGAAATTGGAGTTAAATTGGCCGCTGAAATTGGTGTTAGTGCCGCTTTGTTTGTATGCGGTTTGGGTGTTGGCTCCCGAAGGGGGTTTGCCTTATATTTATTTTGATTTTTAGGGTATTATTTAATTCGCCGTAGGGTGCAGCGCACCCTACAACTACATTGATGTGCGCCGAAGTGATTCCCAGTTACCTATTAGTGTCAACTTAAGTTTTTAGTTCGGCAGTCCTCCAGGGCTGTTTCGGGGCAACCACGGGGGGATTGCCCCTACGGAAAACCGGGATTTTGTAGGGGCGGTGCCCCCGTGCCCGCCCCCACCCACAGATGATTTTATGGGCATTTCAGGCATCGGGGCAACCACGGGGGGATTGCCCCTACAAGAGAATGAAACAGCCCGGCCAGATACATTTAACCCGGTAAATCCAGGATTGCGCCTCGATCTACTGTGTATGGCAGATCAGGCATCGCTTTTAGCGAGCCCTGATCGGGAGGTATCTCTCAAAGCTTTCAACAAAATATTGAAAGCGCTATTCAATGCGTTACGCTTTTGGGAGCTGAGCCGTTACTGTTTCGGCGCAACCACGGGGGGATTGCCCCTACGGAAAACCGGGATTTTGTAGGGGCGGTGCCCCCGTGCCCGCCCCCACCCACAGATGATTTTATGGGCATTTCAGGCATCGGGGCAACCACGGGGGGATTGCCCCTACAAGAGAATGAAACAGCCCGGCCAGTCCTTCCGCTCACCCAACAGTCCGCCAGGGAATGAATTCCCTGTCTCATAGCTAAAGTCCTCTCAAAGAGGACTGAAGAACTTATTAGTCCTCATAGCGAGGAATTTCGTTTTGAGGCTCTTGTTTCAATCGCTGCCGGACTAAGGGTTTAACGTGTTTGTTGACATCAATGCCCGCTACCCTAAAACTCACAGTCAACATTCAACAGTCAACAGTCAACAGTCAACAGTCAACAGTCAACAGTCAACAGTCAACAGTCAACAGTCAACAGTCAACAG
>NZ_JAUBTK010000134.1:1760-11396 GCF_036702455.1 Microcoleus sp. D2_18a_D3 | reverse complement strand
ATTTTGACATATTTTTTCAATTTTTTTGACTGATTTAGCTATTGATTTAGCATACCAAGTAAGGAAGAACCTAAAAATGTCTCAGAAGCTTTAATGCCACAAGCAGAAGTTGTGGCCGATAGATTTCATGTTATGAAGCAAGTAAATGAAGAATTAGATGGAGCTAGAAAAAAGATTAAGAAAGCAGCCGTTGCCTTAAAAAATAACTCGGAAAAAGATCGACTACTCTCCGGAATAAAAAAAAGTAAATATGTCTTACTAAAAAATGAAGAGGATCTCACTGACCTCGAAAAAGAGCAGTTAGAATCACTCAAAAAAGTTGCTCCTACACAAAAAATGCATCAAATGAAAGAAGAGTTTAGACAAATTTTTGAAGCCCCAAAAGATTGGGTAGAAGGATTATTTAGTTTAAGTGATTGGTTAAAAGATGCAATTTCCGTTTCCCCCAAAAGCTGTGGGACAATTATTAGGTGGATTGGAGAAATTATTGCGTATTTTTATCGGAGGACTACTCAAGGAGTTGTGGAAGGAATTAATAACAAATTAAAGCTCATCAAAAGAAAAGGCTATGGGTTTAGAAATTTTGACAACTTTATTCTTAGGAGCTTCTTACATTGGCATTTTGCTAGTTAGTTTTACATACTAGGTTCGGTAGAACCATCAAGGGTTTGATGCTACGACATAAAAACGCAAGCGGGGGCGGACGCACGCCGACCTCAGAAACCCGGTTTCTTCGTAGATTTATCGTGACTCGTCGCAAAACTCGTAGAAACCGGGTTTCTAGCTACCTATACGTGGGCAATGAAACTGTCCGAAGTATTGTAAATCTTCGACTTGAGGAAGGCAACGGGATTTGTGCGAAAGTACGATCGTCTCGCCAAATTTTTGAGTGTTGTTAAGTATTTATTTAAGTTAGCTAAACAGACGGGAATCCCCACACTATATCGCTTCGATTAGTGTGGGAGGACTCGTCGCGTTTCGCTGTGGATTCCACCCGTCAACCAATTCAAAACTATGTTTTGAGCGGTGGGCGGGTGGATGACGAGACAAACAAACTCTTTATTCAACTGGTCTATTTTGTCGTTCAATATACTTTTTTAATTGTTCCACAGTTACACCGCCACCAGAAACAATAAAATATCCATTCGTCCAAAAAACATCTTTCCAGTAGGTGTTTTCAACTTCAGCCGCCAACTCTTTCCGCAAATACCGACTAGATAGAGTCTTGAGGTTGTTTATAAGTTTGCTTGGCTCAGGAAAGCGGAGTGTACTGAAGTAGTAAATGTACGTGGTCGCATTCACCATTAAATTCTACCAATCTTCCTTCCCACTTTCCCATTATATTCTTAAAAATCTCCTCACGTCTTATCAGCATAAAATCTTTCAGCACTTTCCGCCGATACTTGGTGGTCAACACTAAATGACACTTGAGGTAGGAAACCCCTCTAGCTTTATGGATAAAATCTTTACTCATGTACTTGACACTAAATAACGTGTTTTGGTACAGTAATACTAATTGATGCGTACCGACTGCGATTCAATATTGGCCACTTAATGAGAACGGCTTACCAGTACAAACTACGTCCAACAAAACAGCAGGTCATTGAGCTAGACAGATGGCTATCCATGCTATGCGCCCAGTACAATTACCTGTTGGCTGATAGATTTAATTGGTACGAACAAAATCGTTCTCCCATCAATGCGTGTCAGCTAGTTTGCCACTTACCTAAACTGCGAGACAATCCTGATTATTACTCGCAAAAGAAAACGTTACCTAAACTCAAGAAAACGCATCCTTGGTATGCCGAAATATATTCGCAAATCCTTCAAGATGTAGTTAAGCGAGTTAAGATAACATTTGACCGTTTCTTAAAAGGTGATAGCAGCGGGAAACGCAGCGGTAAACCTCGCTTTAAAGCTCGCAGCCACTATCGCACCTTTACGTATCCACAAATGAAAGAGGGATGCTTAGAGGGCAACTTAATTAACTTACCGAGGTTTGGGAAAGTTAAAGTTGTCTGGCATCGCCCTATCCCTGATGGGTTCAAAATCAAAACCGCATCTGTCACTAAGAAAGCTGACGGTTACTACCTTACGCTCTCCCTAAAAGACAAGACAGTTCCAGAGATTAAGCCAGACTTTAATCCTCGTTCGATAACAGGTATTGATGTAGGAATGAAGGAGTTTTTGACAACCTCTGAGGGCGAAACAGTCGCCCCGCCCCAATATTACCGTAAACAGCAAAAACGCTTACGAACTATTCAAAAGCGAGTGTCACGTCGCAAAAAGGGGAGCAATAGTAGGCTTAAAGCTATGAAGCAACTGGGCAGACAACACAAGAAGGTTGCGGATAAGAGAAAGGATTTCCACTTCAAGACAGCTAATTGGCTGCTATCAAAATATGACGTAATCGCACACGAGGATTTAAACGTCAAAGGTCTAGCTCGTACAAGGTTGGCTAAATCTGTGTTGGACGCTGGGTGGTCAAGTTTTCTGTCGATACTGACAAACAAAGCCGTAAATGCTGGTTTGTTGGTTGTCCCAGTAAGCGCCCATAATACTTCACAAGTTTGTTCTAATTGCGGCGGCGAGAAAGTACCAAAAAAGCTGCATATTCGTTGGCATGATTGCCCTTGTTGTGGGTGTAGTCTAGACCGCGATCATAATGCAGCAATAGTAATTAAAAATAGAGCGGTGGGGCAACCCGTTCTTAACGCTCAGTTAATGTCCTATGCAATAGCAGGAGTCGCCCAGATGCCTACACCAATGGTGACAGCTTGTGTTGGTGTAGGAGTTGTCACTCTAGATAGTTAAAAATATATCAGCGAGAGAAAGGTTAAGGACAGCTAGTGATGGTAATGACTGTGAATCGAGACAACTGCGGGGTAAGTGCGGAAATAGTGACGGGTCTGATTTTGCGGTGGCAGCAGTTGAAAGTAAACAAGCTAACCGCCACTTCGATCGGGGGAATGGTTGCTGGCTTTCTGAGTTTTGCCCTGCCAGTGCAAGCTTTGCAGGTAGTTGTGACGCCGACAAATCCCCAACTGGGAGATACGCTGTCAGTAATGATTCAGGTTGACGGTAACGGCGGGGAAACTCCAACAGTTTCTCTACAGCAAAAAAACTACCCCGCGTTTCCCATCGGCAACGGTCGCTTTCGGGCCCTGCTACCGACGACGCCGCTAGAGAAACCCGGTGCCCGCCTTCTTCAAGTCGCAGGTGACGGACAAGTGCAGAAGTTGAGCGTGCAAGTGCGCGATCGAAATTTTCCCACTCAATCCATCTGGCTACCGCCTGGGAAAGACAGCGAAGGTACAGATGCTGAATTCGATCGCGTAGACGCATTTAAAGCACTCGTGACACCCGAAAAATTTTGGGACGGCAAATTGTTGCGCCCCAACTCCGGCGAAATTACCACTATTTACGGAGTTCGGCGATACTATAATGGGGTATTTGCTCAAGACTACTACCACCGCGGCGTCGATTACGCGGGTGCTTACGGTTCTCCTGTAGTCGCACCAGCAGCAGGTCGGGTATCTCTAGTGGGACGCGAATCCCAAGGGTTCAAAATCCACGGGAACGTCGTTGGTATCGACCACGGTCAAGGACTAGCAAGTATTTTGATGCACCTCAGCCGGATTGATGTCAAGGAAGGCGATTTCGTGAAAGCCGGCCAAGTAATTGGTACTCTGGGGTCAACGGGGGCTTCCACAGGCCCTCACCTGCACTGGGGACTTTACGTGCATGGGCAGTCGGTCGATCCTGTACCTTGGCGGCTTCAGGGAGTTGAGTAGGAGTTTTTACAGGTTTTGACGGATAAAGCAGTCAATTATGGGGTAAGTTTGTGGCTGGGGTGTGCAGATAACTGTGATGGGTTATCAGTATTGAGTTAGGATTTATATAAAATTTCTCAACTCAACTCTCAAAACTTGAATCTCAAGACGCTAACAATCGCGTCTTCACAAAACTTTATTGATGATGCCGTTGAGCGGGGACGCATATATGAGTATTGAAAAAATTGTTGAACAGGCTTTGCAGGATGGCTATTTAACGCCGTCTATGGAAGCTGAGGTGGGACGGATCTGCAATACGGCTTCGGAATTGTCGATCGAAGAGTACATGGCTCTCGATCGTCTGATGGGCTCTTTGTTGACTGGCGAAGTTGTGGTTCTGCCACGCAAACAGTTTATCAACGTGATGGAAGAGTTGGTACTCAGCGATGCGATCGCTAGGGTAGCGGAAATTGAGGCGACGAGCGACCTAAGTCTGGATGTGGGAGATATTGCAGCTTATGCTTTAAATAGGCTGCCACCTCTGTACGCTACGACGGAAGAGGGAGCTCACTTTCAAAGGGCTAGGGCTAAAGAGCAACTTCACGATTTGATTTCCAAAGAAGTCAACGCAGCGATCGCCCGCAACTTGGACAGGCCCGACACCCCAAACCCCACAGCTTTGGGCAAGTCTTCTGGAAACGAAGTTCTTTCACAGCTAAGCACTTGGCTGCAAGCTAACGCCACTAATTTTGAGCCACAGCCTTAGTACCACCCCAACAGCTCTATTTATGGTTAAGTCGATCCCGCTCAATTCAGAAAGCGGGATTTTTATTTTTTGAGCAACCAACATCTGAAGGCACAAGGCCGAAGCCTGAATTCAAGAAAAAAAATTAAAATTTAAGAGTTTTTTATTTTAGGTAAAAAATAAAAAACTCCCTTCCTTGTTCCTGATATCCGTTACATCCGTTATAAAATCCGTTGCCGAACTTCCTTCTTCCTTCAAACGATTAATTGCTGCTGTCAGAAGACTCAGCCGAAGGGCCAGCGGTAACTTTTGTCTCTCGCTTTTCGCGTTTTTTCCGTTCCGCTTGGATGACATCTTGAAGCACTATTCGCGCTTGGGCCATTTTTTCCAAATTGCTGCGGTACAAATCTAAATCTTTGCTAACTTTGTCTTCTGGCAGGTGCAAGGCCGCACTGACTTTGGCGATCGCATCGTTTCGCGTGTCTTGGTCTTTTACCAAGTTAGGGTCAGCTTTTTCTAATAGCGAGAACAAACCGATCGCGAACAAGCGACTGTACTTAAATTGAGGGTTGCTGGCGATCGCCCCTAAAGACGCTTGCAAATCCGCTGTATCTTCAAAGCTAGTCGAGCGATCGATCCACGAGAGCAACTCTTGCCCGGAAAGTCTATCCGCCAAGCTTTCCAATCGCTGAGCGTCTTGCTTGTAGCGCTCTGGATCGTCTTCTAGGGACTTGCACAAAGCGTTAAAAATCGAAACTCTGTCTGCTTCTGGGGCGTACCCAAGCATGAATCGATCGAAAGCTGTCACTACACCCAAAGCATAAATCGGGTCGTATTGAAAATCGGCATTCGCCGAAAGCAAGTGCATTTCTACCATCAACTCTTCCACCACTCGACGGTAAATTGAGTTGATCGGTCGAGTGTGAATCGTATAGAAACTTCGCTTAGTATCTGAAACAGTACGGTTATTGTTCACCTGAGTCTTATAGATAAATAATTTTGCCGTAGCGGGCGTGCCAGCGCGGCGTGAGTAAAGTCGGGGAGTCAATTCTGCGACCGGTCTGACAAAAAGTGCCAGTTTTTTAAGCGTTGCCGCCGGATTGCGAGACAAAATTTTATCAAAAAAATTTTACGCGCGATCGGCAGCAACCATTAATATGTCGCAATAGGAGGGAAAAACCCCAGTATCTTTACAATCATAGCTTAGCTGGGATCGCTCATAACTCTAATCTTCTGACTTGCCCAGCCCAGCTCTCGCAAGACATATCACAATAACTTTTTTCTGTCAAGCCCTCATCCTGAAAAATCAAACAAACATGACAATTTCTCCTGAATTAAGAGCTTTAGCCCAGTACATGGCGGGCGAATTTGACAACCGGGAACAAGCGCTAGCAGACCCGGCTTGGTACGTCCACCTTCGTATGTGGCAAAGACCCCTGCCAGTTGCTTTATTTTCCGAACCCAGCATTGCCCTGTTTGCCGAACAAGCCAACATTCTGGAATTAGACAAGCCATACCGCCCCCGCATCGTGCAACTGAGGCACTCACAGATAGCGCCAGGACTTATCGAAGCTCAGTATTATATGTTCAAGGATATCGCAGCCGTCAAAGGAGCCGGTTGCAACCCCGACTTGCTTGGAAAGCTAACGAACGAGCAAATCCAACTCCTCCCCGGCTGCACCCTCTCGGTGGCGGTGGAAAATTTAGCCTCAAATGGCTATCGCTTTCGGGCATCCTTGCCGGAGGGCACTCGCTGCGGCTTTGCCTACGGGGGGCAAAATTACCAAGTAGACTTGGGCTTTGAAGCCGCAGGCGAGGAGTTTCTCAGCTACGACAAAGGAATAAGCCCCACGACAGGCAAGGCTATCTGGGGAGCATTAATGGGCCCTTTTAGATTTGTCAAGCGTCAGGATTTTGCTTCTGAGATATTGGGTTGAACCAAAAAGCAACAAGAAAGAAGGAAGTCTGAGATATTGCGTTGAACCAAAAAGCAACAAGAAAGAAGGAAGAAAGATTTAGTTATCTAGGAGAGAAGGCAAGACTTTACCTTGACCTATTCTTCTACTGAGAGTGTTTTGGTGAACGTCTCAACCTTTCAAGAAAGTAAGAAGGCAGAAGGAAGCCGGCAAAAATTTACCTGCTTCCTGTTCTTCTGCTGGGTTTCTGCGCGCTTCTGAGTCTCAAGCTTAAATTACCCGCGACACTGCAACCGATGCCAGCAGGAGCGCTCAACTTGCGCGCGGCACCCCCTCTAGAGCTTCTTCTTCCGTTTCAAAGATTTCAAACACAGAATCCATCATGGTGACTTCAAACACCAGTTTGGCTTCTGGATGAACATTGCAAATGCGGAAACTTCCCTTAACTTTATCCGCATCCCGCATACCTGCTACAAGTGAGGTCAGGCCAGAACTATCGATAAAGTTAACCTGACCAAGATTCACTACGACATGGCGGCTGAGTTTGGAAATACACTCTTGCAACTTGAGGCGGAATTGCCAAGCTGTAGTGATGTCCAACCGTCCCGTCGGTGCTAAGACGATAACTGTTGTACCGTCTTGAAGCGTGTGGGTTTTTTGATCAATATGAATCACTGACCCTTCCCTCAAATTTATTATCTATCGCGGTGGTTACTTTCCCAGTAGTTTAACTCAGGTCGGTGACTGCTGAGGCATCCAATTCGCCCAATCTTGCGGTTTTAAGAACTTGGAGTAGAGTTCGGCTTCGGGAGAGTTGGGTTCTGGCTCGTAACAATATTCCCAGCGTACCAAAGGCGGCAGGGACATGAGAATCGATTCGGTGCGTCCGTTGGTTTGCAAGCCAAAGGTCGTGCCTCGATCGTACACTAAGTTAAATTCAACGTAACGGCCGCGGCGGTAAAGTTGGAAATTACGCTCGCGCTCGCCGTATTCTTTCGATCGGTGCTTTTCAACAATTGGGGTGTAAGCCGGCAAAAATGCCCGGCCGCAGTCCTGTACGAAGGCGAACAGCGACTCCCAAGTCCTAGGTTCCGGCGCGCCGATGTTGTTGCTGCACTCAGCGGCCTTGCCTTTGACATGATGGTCGCGGTAAAGCGCGCCTTGAGCGCTTTGGTAGTCAAAAAAGAGGCCGCCCACGCCGCGGGTTTCTTGGCGGTGGGGGAGGTAAAAATATTCGTCGCACCAAAGTTTAAATGTCGGATAATATCCGGGATGGTGGCGATCGCAAGCTGCTTTCAGAGTTTTGTGAAAATGAGCTGCATCCTCAGCCAACGGGTAATAAGGAGTCAAATCCACACCGCCGCCAAACCACCAAATCGGCCCAGCCTCAAAATAGCGGTAATTCAGGTGAACCGTAGGCAAGTAGGGATTGCGGGGGTGCAGCACCATCGAAGTGCCCGTTGCATAGAAATCGTGACCTGCTGCTTCTGGGTGCTTTGCCAGAATCAAAGCTGGCAAACTTTCGCCCCACACTTGGGAAAAATTGACTCCCCCTTGTTCAAACACATCGCCTTCGCGCATGACGCGAGAACGTCCGCCGCCACCTTCGGATCGTTCCCAAGAGTCCTCCTTAAATTTGCCAACGCCATCGAGCTGTTCGAGGGATTGACAAATCTCGTCTTGTAGGGTTTTCATAAATTGGCTGACTCTAGCTCTAGAGTCAGCGGGTGGCAAAAACGGGGAAGTGGCGGTTTTAAGTGTTGTAGAAACTGTCATAAAATTTTCTGTTGTCAGATTTGAGTTTTAGATGGGCGATGAATCCCAAATCCAGTCGTCATGTAATTATGCCACCGCAGGTCTGCAAATGATCGCTATGAAGTTACATTAAAAAATAGCAATAAAAATATACTTAAACCTGCGATCGAAAATTCGCAAACCCAATTGCAGAGCTATGGTGGAGAACACAATGCCCAATACACTCGATGTTAGTTCAGTCTTAGAAATCCTGCGACCTGTGCAAGACCCCGAACTGCAAAAGAGTTTGGTGGAATTGAACATGATTCGTAACATAAAAATTGACGGCGGTGTCGTCAGTTTTACTTTAGTGCTGACAACGCCTGCTTGCCCGCTGCGAGAATTTATTGTCGAAGATTGCCAAAAAGCGGTCAAACAGTTGCCAGGAGTCGAAAAAGTGGCGGTGGAGGTGACAGCCGAGACGCCGCAGCAAAAGGGAGTGGTCGATCGCCAAGGCATTGAAGGAGTGAAAAATATTATCGCAATTTCCAGCGGTAAAGGTGGCGTCGGCAAAAGCACGGTGGCGGTAAATGTGGCAGTAGCGCTGGCGCAAACCGGCGCTAAGGTTGGTTTGCTGGATGCGGATATCTATGGGCCCAACGACCCGACAATGTTGGGTCTGGGGGACGCGAAAGTGATGGTTAGGGACGGAAAAAGCGGGGAAAGCCTCGAACCCGCTTTTAATTACGGCGTCAAATTGGTGTCGATGGCGTTTTTAATTGACAAAGACCAACCCGTGATTTGGCGCGGCCCGATGTTGAACGGGATCATCCGGCAGTTCCTCTATCAGGTAAATTGGGGCGATTTAGACTATTTGATTGTCGATATGCCTCCGGGTACTGGAGACGCGCAGTTGACAATGGCGCAGGCGGTGCCGATGGCCGGTGTGGTGATCGTGACGACGCCACAGACTGTGGCTTTGTTGGACTCTCGCAAGGGGTTAAAGATGTTCCAGCAGTTGGGAGTGTCGGTGTTGGGAATTGTGGAAAACATGAGCTATTTTGTGCCGCCGGATATGCCCGATAAGCAATACGATATTTTCGGTTCCGGTGGCGGGGAAAAGACTGCTGCTGAGTTGGGAGTGCCGCTGTTAGGCCGCATTCCGCTGGAAATTCCGTTGCGGGAAGGTGGCGATTCGGGGGTGCCGATCGTGGTGGGACAACCGGGTTCTGCTTCGGCTAGGGAGTTGCGGGCGATCGCGGGTCGCATTGCCGGTAAAGTTTCCGTAGCAGCCTTAGCCTAACTCACATCTTGGATTGTTAATCAGCTTTTGATGGGCGGGCGTCCCGCCCAACCCTTACTCCCCACAAGAAACCTGTTTAGTGTGTGGAACAGGCATCTTGCCTGTTTAGTGTGTGGAACAGGCATCTTGCCTGTTTAGTTAGTGGAACAGGCATCTTGCCTGTTT
>NZ_JAUBTK010000134.1:0-1660 GCF_036702455.1 Microcoleus sp. D2_18a_D3 | reverse complement strand
ACAGGCATCTTGCCTGTTTAGTGTGTGGAACAGGCATCTTGCCTGTTTAGTTAGTGGAACAGGCATCTTGCCTGTTTTAGCATCAAGTCTCGATCGCCAAGAAAAGGTAAACTATAACCAGCAAACATAACATTGAAACAATTATGATTTTTCCAGGTTCGGCAGTTCGAGTTAAAGATAAGGGTGAGATTTACTACGCCTTTCAAGGACAAGTCCAGCGAGTTACCGACGGGAAAGTCGCGGTACTGTTTGAAGGCGGCAATTGGGACAAGCTGATTACATTCCGCGTGTCACAGTTGGAACTTGTGGATGCTACGGCTGGTCGCGCGAAATAGTCAGCGGTCATTAGTCATTGGTAATGGGTAATTGGTAATTGGTAAAGTACCTAATACCAGGCTACTAATTGAAGACCCTTGAAAACTAGCACAAAACCCATGACTGATGACTAATGACTAATGACTAATGACTAATGACTAATCACTAAAAGTATGCGTTTACCTTTACCCCAATTTGCTACAAAAGAGCGCCATCCCGATCGCATTGCTGAGGTAATCGAGACGGCAACTTCGGAGTTTTTGGCTCAATGTTTGGAACCGGAAGACTTAAGCTTTCCCGTGATGCCACCTTTTGGGAGTTGGGTGAAGGCGGAGGATGAAGAGTCGAAAAATCAAATCTACGGCGTGGTTTATTACGCTACGACTAGCCCGATCGACTCGGTGCACAGAGCTCGCGCTTTGGGTTTGTCGCTGGAAGAGTTGCGGGAAGAACAACCGCAGATTTTTGCGATGCTCAAAACCGAGTTTCGAGTGGCGATTGTGGGGTTTGAGACGGCGCCGGAAAGGTTGAACGGTCACGGCCCCTCTAGGGGTAAAATTTATCAGTATTTGCCGCCGCGCCCGCCGCAAATTCACCAGGCGGTTTATCGCTGCGAACCCGATGAGGTGATTGATTTTACGGTGCAGTTGGATTTTTTGAGGACGCTGCTGGGGGTGGCTAACGCGCCGGTGGATGCGCTGACGGCGGCGGCGATTCGGGAGATTTATCAGTTGCGGATGCGCGATCGATCTTGGTTGGTGGAAGCGGGGAGGAGTTTGAGTGTTTTGCTGAAGGATGATTACGATCGGTTGCGGGTGATTTTGAGTCAGATTCATCCGTAGGGAAAAGCTGAATAGTATGTTTGAGGCCGATCGTCAAATATTGAGGCGATCGCACCAGTCAGACTCTGGTATTTTATCGACCTTACAATTAAATTGAGAAGGAAGAAACGATCGCACTTAATTCAAAATGCAATCGCCCGTTTGTCTGGCACAGTCGTAGGATATGATATAATGGGAGCGAGTAACATGATTTCTCAAAATCTATGTCTGCCAAAGATATCTTTCATGTCTCTGTATGTTCAGCTTTGGAAAAAGAAGGGTGGACTATTACCCACGATCCTTTGTACCTCAAAGTAGACGAAGATAAGCTTTATGTGGACTTAGGAGCCCAAAATAATTTGTTAGGAGCCGAAAAGTACGGACAGAAGATAGCAGTAGAAATCAAGTGTTTTTTAGGTCTGTCATTGATAAATCAGTTTCACGAGGCGTAAGGATTCAGGTGAAAAATAGTCGTTCGAGAGCCGAAAAATATGGTAATGTAGTCAGATGAGCGAACAACCAGA
>NZ_JAUBTK010000133.1:0-11476 GCF_036702455.1 Microcoleus sp. D2_18a_D3 | reverse complement strand
TTAGTCATTAGTCATTAGTCATTAGTCATTAGTCATTAGTCATTAGTCATTAGTCATTAGTCATTAGTCATTAGTTAACAGTCACTAATGTTCTTTGGCCCAATACCCAATACTTCGGCTACGGGAGCGTACTTCCAATGCCAAATTCCCAATTGAATGTTTGTATTTCTATCGAAACTCCTGCCGCTGTTTATTTATCCTTTGGGGTTGAGTTGCCTGTTAATGATGGCGGCTTTAATCACACTTTGGAAGCGTCCGAAATGGGCGGCGGCGCCAATTGCTGCAGCTCTAATTATTTTACTGCTCGGAAGTAGCGGTTGGGTTTCAAAATCGTTAGTTCGATCGCTCGAATGGCAAAACTTACCAACCGCCGAACTCCCCCAAGCTGAAGCGATTATCGTCTTGGGCGGCGGTGTCAAAGCAGCTTTACCTCCCCGTCCTTGGGTAGAATTAGCGGAAGCGGGCGATCGAATAATCTACGGTTCCCGACTTTACAAGCAAGGCAAAAGTCCCCTGCTAATTCTCAGCGGCGGTAGAGTAGATTGGAAAGGCGGCGGGGCTCCCGAATCGGCAGACATGGCAGAAATTGCCCAAACAATGGGTGTACCGACATCAGCAATTCTGCAAGACCCCGATTCACACAACACTTATCAAAATGCCGTCAACGTGCGGAAAATTTTAGATGCTAAAGGCATAAAAGGGCCGGTTTTGCTAGTGACATCGGCGATGCACATGACTCGATCGCTCTTAATTTTCAAGCGGCAAGGAATAAAAGCAATTCCCGCACCAACAGACTTCCAGATAACGCAGCAGGATATCGCAGCATCCCAAAACAATTGGCAAGCAGTCGCCTTGGATTTATTGCCGGATACCTATCAGTTAAACCAGTCAACCAAAGCCTTAAAAGAATACATCGGTTTGTTCGTCTACCGATTGCGGGGATGGCTTTGAGAGAATTTTAGATTTTAGATTTTGGATTTTGGATTCAATCTAGGACTTATAGCCGTCGCCCGTACACAAGTTCAGGACTTATACCAATCCGGGTTAAAAAACCCTTCCCAAGCGCGAGGGGGAGAGGGGGAGATTTCAATCGCCTCCTTCAAAAAGGGGATGACAAACCCGGATTTAGTATTGCCCATCAAGACTGAGAAACCGGGTTTTTTACCAAAATAAAAGGCCTTGAGGCACTATTTCCGTAAAAAAATCCGGTTTCTGCGTTCAGGACTAAAGTTGTACCAATATTGAGCGCACCCTACACGATCGCTCTTTATGTAGTACAATATAATTACGCTTGTCATACAATGGTAACTATAACAAAATAATACAATGTCAAAGCCAAAGTCTCCAAAACAAAAAATGGCGACAATCCGCGAGGTTTACGATCGCATTTTATGGGATAGTCGTTTAGACCATCGCGCCTTTAGTCTGGGTTTTAGCGATCGCATTTCTGGCAATATCCGGGAAAAACTCCTGTCAGAATGGGAAGTAAACGGGGATATTCCCTGGCATCGGATTCGTTATGTTAAATGCAGGGAAACAATTGTTTGGGATCGCGATCGGCTGCTAGACTTGTTTGCTACTGGAGAATTACCAGTCACAGCATGGGTGGTGGTAGCGGGAAACGAGGAATCGGAAAACCAGAAACAGCAAATTTTTCCTCACCTGCTACCTTCGATCTCTGTTACTGACTTCCACACCATACCTATTTACCGCTACGATCGAGAAAATTGGCAAGCCATCGATTATTCCTTAGAGTCGGTAACAGTAACAACATTAAAAATTGCAAGTTTTAACGTATTATCAGATCGCTACGAATCCGAGCAGACGCAGACAGCCAAGCGAATTCCCATAATTATAGAACATCTGCGTCAGTGTGATGCGGATATTATCGCCCTCCAAGAAGTAACGCCGCGCCTGTTAGAAATACTGTTAGCTGAAGATTGGGTGCAGGGTTATAATATCTCCGAATCTCCCCAAGGCGAGACGCTGGAATGGCACGGTTTATTGCTGCTATCCAGATTGCGGTTTAACTTAGTAGAATATCGCTACTCGCAGCGGAAGCGGGTATTAGTAGGAAAGTGGTTGCTTAACGGGAAAACTCTAAATGTCGCCGCCGTCCATTTCACCAGCGATTACAATAAAAATGCTCTCGAAGTGAGATTGAAGCAACTTAATATCTTGCTAGAATATCTGAATACACAGCCCGGAGATTGCCTAATTGTTGGCGATTTTAATGCTAGAGGCAACGAACAAGCAGAGATATTAACCCAAAACAATTTTATCGATATTTGGCAAACACTCCATCCAGACGATCCGGGCTACACTTTCAATCCCCAGGCTAATCCCTTGGCAGAATTAATGAGTCTAACTAAACTTGCGGCACGGTTAGATAGGATGGTGTTGCGGAGTCACGATCGAGATTGGATATCTAGTAAAATAGAATTATTTGCCTGCAATCCCGTACCAGATACAGAAGGAAAAATCTATCCCTCCGATCATTTTGGTATCCTTACCCAGCTAGAATCTGCCGCCTTTTTGCAAACCATCCCACCTGTCTATCGAAGCGCAGTTGTCATAATTCCGCCGGATGAAATTTTACCCGCAATTCAAACAATTCGCCGCCGGTGCGATCGGCAATTCCACCGCTGGATGCCGCATATCAATCTACTGTATGGTTTTGTGCCAGAGGCGTATTTTCCAGAAGCAGCAGCAGCCATCGCCCAAGCACTGAAACAACTAGAACCATTTACCATCACTCTATCAAACTTTGAAATTTTTACCCACTCTTCTAGCTGTACTGCATGGTTAAATCCTATTCCCGAACCTGCTGATTCACTAA
Organism: Microcoleus sp. D2_18a_D3; assembly: GCF_036702455.1. Classification (NCBI taxonomy): domain Bacteria; kingdom Bacillati; phylum Cyanobacteriota; class Cyanophyceae; order Oscillatoriales; family Microcoleaceae; genus Microcoleus; species Microcoleus sp. D2_18a_D3. The sequence continues at coordinate 8,637 of NZ_JAUBTK010000133.1, read as the reverse complement.
ATCGATTGCAAACCGTACTTCAACAAATATTTACCCAATGTAACGAACAAAGTACCAGATCGGCTAACGGATTCACACCCCATTTAACCGCAGGTCAATTTGCCACAGCCCAAGCCGCCAAAACCGAACTTTCCCAATGGCATCCCCTACAATTTCAAGTAGACTCGATCGCCCTAATTAGCCGCCGCGATCGCGAACCATTCCAGGTTAGATACCGCATACCTTTAAAAGCCGAAAATCCGCCAGAAATTTCCAGCGCAAAAACAGGAGAAGATGGGTTTAACTTATCGCTAATAGAAATAATCAACCAACTCGATCCCAAACTAACCCAAACACAGCTACAGCATCGACAAGCAATTCAATCGATCGTAGCCCAAGCTTGTCGAGAATGTTTGGGCTACCCACCATTGTTGCAGCAAATCGGATCGGCACGTATAGGCGTACAAAGCAGCCACAGCGATTTAGACTTAATTTGTATAATTCCCGTCCCTTTAACAGGGGAAACATTCCTCAAACAGGTACAAAATAGACTAGCAGGATTGTGCGATCGCTCCCAACTGGTAAAATCGGCAAGAGTGCCAGTATTGAGAATGGAAATTGAAGGAGTGGCCGTCGATTTACTCTGTGCTACAACCCTGGGACAATCCCAGATAATTGAACCGTTATCTGAAGCCGCCAGACCCTTTTTCGATCCCGTCAGTTGGAGTGCCGCAGTCGGTATTTTGGAAGCGGACTTAATAGTGGATACAGTCAGCCAACATCTGTCCTGGGATGTATTTACAAACTTGTTAAGGGCGGTGCGAACCTGGGCGAAAGCACGTCAAATTCACGGTAATGCTTGGGGATTTCTGGGTAATTTTTCTTGGGCGTTACTGACAGCTTGGACTTCCATTCAATGTGGAGATATAACCCCTAATTCCCCTAGGCTGTTTCGGGGCAACCACGGGGGGATTGCCCCTACGGAAAACGATGGTTTTGTAGGGGGGGTGTCCCCGTGTCCGCCCGGCCCCAGAGACGATAAATTACTGGACATATTACTTGCCAATTTTTTCCAAATCCTCAGCCAACACGATTGGACTCAACCAATATCATTAACTGAAGCCGGAAAACAGTATCCAGTGCGAAAATCGCGGGAATGGTTTCCTGTAATAACATCGATCGAACCTTGTCAAAATAGTACCCGAAATGTCACGCGATCGACCGCAGAAATATTGCGCCGCGAATTGGGGCGCGGTGCAGAAATTGCCGAGGAAGTATTGGCGGGAAATACCGCTTGGACAACTTTAGTTGAGTTAGCCGATTTACCTGAACAATCGAATGCGTTTTTAGTATTGACGGTAAGTAGTGCAGAAGTTGGCGAGTTAGAAAAATGCAGCGGCTGGCTTGAAGGTAACACTATCGGATTAGCGATTAATTTAGAGCAAAAACTTAATATCCATGTCAGGCCGTGGCCGGGAATTACGAGAAGACAAAATCTAGTTAGTGCAGTGCTAGGTACGAGCTGTAATATAGATGAAGATGCTGCTGCGATCGCGCTTCTTAGCAATGAGTTTATCGACCAGTTCAATAGTGTTAACGATCGCAGCAATATCTTGAAGGTAGAGTTGTGCGATCGCGCCTTACTTAGAAATGTGTTAGCCTAGAGCAATCACAGCCAAGATTTGCCACAGTCGCCCCCAAACAATCATGCTGCCCCACGAGTTGCAAAACATTGCCCCAGAACCGACTCCCGCGGCCGAAATTTTTCAGAGACACCAAATTGTCCGCGAGTTTTACGATGAAATTAAGTACCGTCAAGAACTAGAACTTCACTGCCAGTGGTATTACGCTACAGCCAAGCAGCATCAGCAGGAATTGCAGAAAATGCAGGGAGATTGGAATATTTTAGGTTGGTTCAGCCGCGCACGGTCGAAAAATTAAGGGTTAAATAAAAAAGATGGTTTGTAGTAAGGACTTTAGTCCCGCCCATCGACTAAAAGCTACAGAAAAAAGTGAAGCCCTCACTACAAACTGTACAACAGCTATATAACTCCCGCCCAAAAACGGATACTTGCTTTCCGACAGGACTCGCGATCAGCGCAAAATTTTAGACTCTAGTTCAAGCTTCCAGATTCATCTGTGGAGTAAATCTAAAATCTAAAATCTAAAATCTAAAATCGACTGACGGGATTTGATATTGTCTTTGGGCTCCGGCTTCAACTTTTGAGACAGCTAGACTTCCGAAGATATCAATTCGACCTCATCCTCTTTCAGGTGAGCTCGAAATTTTTTGTCAAATTGTACTAGAATCGGCCAATTAGCACTGACAGGTCTGCCGTGCCATTCGTGAACGATCGCCACGACTTCTCCTTCCATACCCTTAATATCAAATGGTTGACTGCGATTTTCAGGATGGTGGTAGACAACAACAGAGTTTTTAATGCAAACGCGATCGCCAACTTTCATCAGAAAAATGGGTAGAAACCCCGTGCTTTTAGCACGGCTTTACATTTAATTTGAATCCCCTCGCGGGGTGGAGGGGTATGGTTGCCCCTCCGGTGAGGCATGGTTGCCTCAAACTCCCATTTCTGGGGTAAAGTTAGCTTCGCCAATGTTTAGTGAGCTTGTTAGGCTAGCAACACTATCTCAGTGACCTTAAGACTGTTTAGTTGCAAGCGATAGAGCGGAAAACTAGCTTCGCATTCTCCGGTATCGTGACTCAAAAAACGTAGTCAGTAAAGACTTAGGCTGGTCAGGATGGCTTGTTAGATTTCTCTTTCAAGCCTCATGCCTTTAGGCTGAGGTTCCTGACAGACTTATATTTAGTGTTCTCTATTCAAAACTCTGCAAAGCCTACGGGTGCTTAACACTTGTAGGCTTTGCCGACAGTCTTCTTATCTTCCCACAAGTAGAGCGAAAACTTAAACAAAGTTGGCGGTTCCCTGTCGCTGCTTCGATCCCCAGCCGCGATCCACGTCAGCCGAAATGTTGATGATTCTAGGTTGAATCCGCCCGATCGAGATTTAAATCTCGATCGGGCGGATTCTCAGGGGCGGGAATGGATCTGGCTAATCGGGAAACTATTTACTTAACTGATTTAACCAACACTCAACATCAACGGCCAAGGTTTGACCCAACTCCAGCAACTGCCGGATCGAAGACAAGTCCCAGCCGACGCCGGAACCGGCAATCCCCAAGGCAACGGCAGCGACCACACTGTCGCCCGCCGAGGCATCTTGCAGTTGCAGCCAGCCCAAACACAGAGGCACAATTTGACTGTACAGAGAATTGAAATACAGTTCCTGCGATCGATCCAGACACAAACCCAGACTCAGCCGATCGCCCACCGCAATCAAACGCTCGATCGTGCGGATATCAGCTTCCAACTTGACAGGCGAGCGATCCTCCGCGCCCGATCCTGCTTGCAGCAGCCTGTCTAGCGATCGCCAAACCAGCCTTTCCAAAATTTGCTTGACTTCGGGAACGTTCAACCGACAGCGGAGATGGCCGCTTTCAGTGGCGATCGCCTCTATTTCTGCCAGCAGCGACTCCCCGTCCTCGGTTTCCTGTTCCAGGGCCTTGGCCGCCGTCAAACAGCGGTGTCCCAAAGCCACCTCAGCAGCCACCTGCAACTCTACGGGCACCTGCAGATCGTCGCGGTGGAACGCCATTATCACCCCGTAATTTTCCCGGTAAACCTGAGTGTAAAGCTGATCCAACCGAGTCAAGTTTTCCTGACTCAGCAACTGCACGATCCGGTGGCGTTCCTCAGCAAACAAATCCCGCAAGCTAAAGGACTGATCTCCAAACAGGCGAACCATTTCCAGAATCGCGTGGGCGGCCGAAGCTTCTTGGAGAACTCCAAACAACCGCTCTTTGAGCATAGTGTAAGACCGGCGGCTGCCAAAAGGCTGAATGCAGCAGTGGAAGTCCCAGCCGCCGAGGTGGAACGCAGCAAACACAAAAACCTCTGTTTCCCGCGTAATTTCCGAGGTTAACTCCAATTGACCCACAGCCAGAGTCATCGATCCCATGCGCTGAATTTGGAAATCTTCCTGCTGGGCCTGATAGCAGTAAACTCGCTCTTCGCGGGAATATTTGGCAAACAGAGAACTGATTGCGTAGTGGGCGGCCACTTGTCTGAGACTAATTTGGGCTGTCACCACCAGTTGGCGGTAAACTTCTGCCCCTGTTTTAAAACACTCAACGTTGCTGGGTACGAGGGCTAGTTGAGCGACAAAATCCTTTTCTAGCTGGATGCCGGTAACTTCGCCCGCCAATTCCAGCGCCCGGGCCGCGTAGCGCAGAATTTGCACGCCTTCTGGCCGCGAAATTTCTTCAAAAAACCAGCCGCAGCTAGTGAACATTAACAGGGTGTGGCGCTGCATTTCCAGCAGTCGCAGGGCGTCCACCTGTTCTCCGGCATCGAGGGGGCGCACTTGATGGCGTTGAAGGAAACTGTCAACGTTAGCGGGCGATCGATCCCGGATGACCTCAATATATTCATCTCTGGCTTTCCAGGGATCGCTCAACAGCTTGCGCCCCGCTTCTTCATAAATCGGAATCAGTCGATCGCGCAGCCAATTCAGAGTATCCCGCAGAGGGCGGCGCCATTTGAGGTGCCATCCGCCGCCACCACCGCAGCCGCAATCATCTTGCCAGCGATCGACCCCGTGAGAACAACTCCAGGCCGTCACCGGTTTGAGTTCCACTTCCCAAGCGCTCGGATTTTGACTTAAATAATGAGCAAAATTCGTCACCGTCCAGCCTCGACGGGGAAACTCTTCTGTGAAGGCGTAGGCGAGGCATTTTTCCGTACTGTGTTTGTGGTGGCCGAAAGTTTCGCCGTCCGTCGCCACGCAGATTAATTGAGCCGGTCGGTGGTCTCCCCGTACTGCTTGACCCAAGCGCCCGACCAAGTGGTGGCTGCTGCTGAGAACGTCATTGAAGCCCATATCCCGCGAGATCGGGCCGTCGTAGAAAAAGATATCAATGTAGGGAGTGTTGGCAGGTGGGGCTTCGGAATTTTGGGAGTGCTGGCGGCCAAAATAGTGAGTGCTCAGCGGCGAGAGTTGGTGGTCAGCCATCAACCGCATTTCCGGCTTCAAATAGCAGCGGTACGGGCGAGTCGGATCGATTTGACCCCCGCCGACTTCGTGCCATTCGGAATTATGCCCATGTTCCCCTTCGTGGTTTTGCCCGATTAGCGGGCGGCAGCGTTCGGCTTGGGAGGGGGCTAAGACAATGAAGCGGATGCCTTCAGCGACTAAAACTTCGAGGGTGGCGTAGTCTACGGCAGTTTCGGCGAGCCACATTCCTTCGGGATCGCGACCGAACCGGGAGCGAAAATCTGCGATCCCCCAGCGAATTTGGGTGTATTTGTCTCGCTCGTTAGCGAGAGGCATGATGATGTGATTGTAGACTTGGGCGATCGCGTTGCCGTGACCGTTGAGCCGCTGACAGCTTTTGCGATCGGCTTCCAGAATCCGCTGGTAGACTTCCGCGTCGTAGCGTTCGAGCCAGCTCATCAGGGTGGGCCCGATGTTGAAGCTCATATACTCGTAGTTGTTGACGATCCCCGTGACTTCGCCGCGATCGTTAAGTATGCGGGCAAAGGCGTTCGGGCGGTAGCACTCGATGTCAATGCGTTCGTTCCAGTCGTGGGCTGGAGAGGCGCTGGCTTGGCGTTCGATCGCGTCCAGGTAAGGGTTTTCCCGGGGTGGCTGGTAAAAGTGACCGTGAACCGTCACGCACACCCCAGTTGCTGCAGCCACACTGGTTTGGGTTGCAGCCGTTACGGTTGGCGAAGGCAAAGGCAGCACATCGGATTGAGTTGTAGACGAAATCATGCGATCGAATCCTCAAGTAGTTAAAGACAATAAAACCAGCCTAATTAGAAACTGAAACCTTACGCAGCAAGAGTTACAGCTAGGCATCGGTTAGGGCTAAATTTGGCAGACAAGTTTTGATACATTTGTAGTATTGCGAGCAAAGCATTCGTTCCAAGATGCCAACCGTCGATCCCTGGGTTTTTTGCCAATGCTTTGCTGTTGAAAGAGTTAAAAAATGTAGCTTTTGCTGCTTTTTGGCACTTGCGACCCATTTCGGGTTAGTGCTTGCAGCACTGCTCATTGAGAGTTTCATTTACCTTGCTGGATTGTAAAGTCTTATTCATTAAATAGCAACTTTTCGCCGGAAAGATTTAATTTTTGGCAATAAATCTTAGCGGTTGTGGATATCGGTTTAATGCCCGATGGATTTATAGAGTAAGAGTTTTGCCCGAGTTTCGCATCATACTTTAGGTGCTTTTTACCTAAGTTCTGGAGAAGTTAGGCCAGTGGGGTTAGGGCGGGGCCGATTTGCTGCAAATGTACTTTCCAGAAGAGTTGTAACACTGGTGCGGAGTCAAAAGGCAACAAAAAAGCAAAACGGTAAGTGTTAGGTTTTAACTCCTGAGAGGTATGTGAGGGCGGAGTCGAAGGAGGAGGAGGAGGAGGGTTTGGACGAGAAGATGCTGCATTTGACGGCGAAGTGGGAAAAAAACTAGGTTTCTGGCGATCGTCTTGTGCAAGAGGTGCTTGCACAAATTCCTTGGAGGCAGAATCTCCCCATTCTGGAGGCTGTGAAATATCCTGTTTACCGCGAGTGGTACATTCGCTATTCTATCGAGCAAGGATGGAGTCGAAATCTGTTAGTTTCTCAGATAGAAGGAATCAGGAGAAAGCCCCCATACTTGCTGTTATTCGTCAGGTAAAATCACCCTGTTTTTTCTCAAATTTATATTTTTTTAATACGAAAAATGCCATGAGTAATGACATGAGTTCCAATAAAAAAAATAACGGTGTCCATAACAATTGGTTCTTAACCAACATTGACTATGAAGGAGAAGGACGGGCTGAATTTGAAAATCCTAAAGGATATATCGAAGGAAGGGTTAAAATTTCCTTTGATGAATTTGGTAATTCCAGTATTGAAATGAACGTAGCCAAGTACCATACTGAACAGCCCCTCAGCTTTAATTGTATAGAATTCTTTAATGCAGCTCCCGCCGAGGAAGAGGGTAGTTTCTCTTCTACAAATCGTTGTGGAAGCAACCCGTGTAAAAGTTTAACTGTCAATACTCCTGATGGGACCTATTCCGCACAAGGAAGTATAGTCTACAACCCTATCAGTAGTTTGGGCGGGGATAACACGAGAGTTGAATTTTATTTTTTTCCTTCATATTTTGACAATATAAATGCTGAACTTCCTAAATATTGGGTATTTCCAATATTTAACTTAATCTCAGATTTTACTCAGCTAAATTCACAGCTTGATGGCCATCCCCTGCGTATTCTTCCCAGGCTTGACGATGCAGAGAATACTACATGGACACCATTATTCAGGAAGCTTTTTTTCAATATTCATCGTTTAATTGTCTTTGATTTCAAAGGAACTAAGGGATTTATTCAAAAATTGCTTGATTTTAAGGAACGTAAAAAAAAGCTGTACTCTGGTCAGGTGCAACGTACAATCACAGCGGTAATGGTTGGGGAAGTTGGCTCTGAATCCATTGACATAGATAAATTGACGAATTGGCTACCATTCGATCTTCTCCCTTTACTGAGTCTTGCTACGGGTTCTGAGGTAGGAATTCCTTGGATTGAATTCAGAGATGCTAATGGTGGGCTTGTCCGACGCATCCATAACAGATTCGGTCAGCCAAAATTTTCAAGAGGACACACCCCTATTTCGGAACAATATAATCAGGGAACTGGCTATTTACTCACCTGCGCTCAGTCTTCAACGCATTATGGAAAAGCACCTTTAGGTTTTGTAATATTTGACCTTGTTCAAAGCAGTTCACATAGCCTTACTATTGAAGACAAGCTAAATAAAATTTGTCGAGCCTTGGATTATTTATGTCACCACTATAAGCTAGACAGACAAAATTTACTTCTTGGCTTAGATGATGATTATAAGGAGATCGTCAAAAAAGCTCTTAGGTCGGCGGCACAAGAGATTCGTTCTGCGGCACAAGCTGCAAGTGATTCAGGGCAAAGCAAGTTACTTAACAAAATTGCTGATAAAACGATTAACTCTAGCAACATAGACAGGGATTTCGGTCTAGCTGTAACGGACTTACTAAAGCATTTGGGTTTACATGATGCTGACATTATTGATGCCTACTATCAAAGTAACCCACGAGCTGATGGAAGGACTCATTGGAGCAGTGTTCTGTCTGGATATCGTGGAATTGCAGTGCATACGGGTGACTTTAGCTTCCAAAAAAAAACATACGATATAAATGATGTTGTAAGAATTACTTATCATTTATACGATATTCTGGTACGCATTGTTTTTAAGATGCTTGGGTATGATGGTACATACCAGCCAATAATCAGAAATCAAACCTCACAGCCTGTCGATTGGGTAAAGGCCGATCTTCCAGCCAGCGAATTAGGGTATTAACCCAAAAATATATTGTTTAGATTAAATCGTAAAAACATTGAAGTGGAGATCAACCAACAAAAAGAACAATTCAGCAACATCTACCTGCAAGCTGTCACCACCGTTGCCGGCTATTCCCTCTACAAACCTTTCGGCTCTCCTGAGTTTATGGTGTAAAATGTACCTACTAATACATTTACCGTTATGAGCTTCCATCTAGACTATCTA
>NZ_JAUBTK010000132.1:0-11601 GCF_036702455.1 Microcoleus sp. D2_18a_D3 | reverse complement strand
ATTGATATTTTGACATATTTTTTCAATTTTTTTGACTGATTTAGCTATTGATTTAGCATACCAAGTAAGGAAGAACCCCCTTATACTTTACAACCTACTAGGCTAAGCTGGCGCTCGATCGATCGCTTGGGAGCATTGACGTAGAAACTTCGATATGTTTCAATTATTAGAGCGATCGCAGCTAGGAAAATAAGGCACGTATGTGGTTTTACCAGAAAACGCGCACGAGGTGCGAGTTTTGAACCCCAACTGACACAATTTGATCTAAAAAATGAGATGTTTTTTTACATTGCTTGACTTACTCGATACGCAATCGCATAGCATCTGCCAACCAAAATCCCGTAAAGGCGATCGCGCCTCTATCACCAAACGCGATCGCCTCTGCACGGAAGCATCAGCGAAATCTTGAAACTACCGTCTCCACCAATAACTGATCGCCGTGTAATTATGAAGTTAGACTCCTCAAGAGCCAATAATTAATTCAACTTTGCGGACTTGAGCTACTAGGGCATTAGCTTCTTGAGCAAGTCTTAATAACTCGTCTTCGTTATCTTGAGTTTTGAGAGCGACAGTAAGCTTTGACTCTAAGTCTTCAATATCTACAACTGCCTCAACTAACTGGTCAAATAGCTCCTGAAGACCGTTCTGGTTTCCCAAAGAGGACGACTCCAAATGCTGTGAAATCAAGAGGCTAACAGAAGATACTAAGTTAATTAACGCACTCGCGATGGCAGCACCTTTCGACTCAACCAGCACCGCTGAAATTAAGCCAGCACTACTAATAGCAGTAACAATGTTACCCATCAGACGAATTTTTCTGGCGCGTCTGAGTCGTCGGCGTAACCGATTGAGGATATTCCTACCAGGAGTTTTGATTGCCCTCAAGGTCATAATAGCAAGTTTAGCAACAAGAATAGTGTCAGGATTTACTTCACCCATCAGTTGCCCAAGAGCCAACAATTCGCTTTGCTCTGGATATTGTTGACGTAGCTTATCCAATTGTTCTGGTTGATAGCGATTTAATGCGTCTACGAGTGCATTAACTTTGATACCTTTACCCATCTGTCCCATATATATTCTCCAATTTCAGTATTTTGGTTTAAAAAAAAAGCGATCGCACCCAAAAAATCTAACGAAATTGAAGCCACCATGTAATACCAAAATATAGCCATAAAAATATCAAAGCAGTAAATAATGGAAGTAAAACAATGAACACAGCTATTCGTAATACTTGATAGAGCAAACTCTGAAATCCTGGTGGATTAGTTCTAGGTGTAGGCCACTTTTGTTTGAATTGACGCCAAGTCTTTTTAAATGTAAAGATAGACAAAACATAGAGAACGACTAAAGAATTTAGCCAAGGAAATAACCCAGACTCAGCTACCGCAAGGATTGTGGTAGGTCTATATGTGAGTGTAAAAATTCTTCCTACAGTTCGTAGATATTGCGAGATAGAAATCTCAATGATTAACCTGACCTGATCTGCGACCGCTGAACGAACAATCATCGGAGTTTCTGGTGTTGCTAGCGCGGAGAGCATTTGACCATAGTTTTCTGCTTTTAGTGCTTTCTCAATTCTTTGGGCAACTACTACGTCACGAACAGGTTTAACAAACCCGCTTGCTTTTGAAACACTTGTTGCTTCACAGCCTAAGAGAATTAATGTTACGTTATATTTTTTGGCTTCCTGGTCCAAAATAGAGATCGGAAACTTGGCTACAATGCTGCCATCAGCACGTTGAACCACAAACGCTTTATCTTCTATGTGACCCACAATAAAAACAATTTTATCTTTTAAATGGCTTAATGTAAAACCCATACTATTTTTGAGTATTTTATCAAAAGTAATGTTAACGTTTTTAGCAGCATTATTGAAGAGGTTTGTGATGTCCAAATCATCAGGATCGAATAAAGAGATTACCCGCAGATAATCCTTCTTTAGAGGTTTTGCCATAGACCAAATTGCATTGTCAATTTCCGTTGAACTTTTTACACCAAAGGTAAGACCTGGAGGAAATTGTATGACACGCTCAAAACCATCAATGGTTTTAATGCGTTGCGTATGAAATACGGTATCATCACCTTTTACAACTGATAAATTTTCAATTTTCTCTAATCTGGAAAAAATATCATATTTTTCAAAAAAAACATCTTCTGTTACAAATAAATGTGGTTTTTCCTGAAGTCCTTTGACCACAGATAATAACTCATCTGCAAAAGACGTTTTTTCAGTATTGATTACTAAAACTTTTCCACTAGACAGCGATAACTCATATAGATTGTTAGACTGACGAGATAAATATAATCCGATCTGATTCGGTTTAGGCGTGAAATACTTAAATGTTTTAGGAATATGTACCTTGGTCGTGTTTGTAATAGGTACATCATCTGCATATTTACCAATTTTAGTTAGCCATTTAAATGAAATAGCATTGACTGGTTGAATGCTAAAAATTATAAAACATAGCAAAATAGGGATAAGGAAGTTCCGCAGCCATCTCATGGAATTCACCTCATAAGCAAATACAATATGTATAAATAAGCTGAATCAGTAATTTCCGATTTAGCTTTCAACTAGCGCAACAAAACTATACTTCAGGGCCTGTACATTAAGACGCCCGGATTTGGTATTAAGTGAAGTTGTTCAGATATTAATTTCTACACATCTTAAATAAGGATTCCGGATCTGACTGTGCTTAGGCCAAAATTTAATTACATGAATTGCTTCAACATTAAAGCCTGCCAAGCAAAGACGGCTTCGCCCCGACTACCACAACCCAAAACAGGAAGTGCCATTTAACCCTCAAATCCATAGTTTCTTGGCGATCGCACGCTGCATAAAACTCCCACTTGCTTTTGCCACAAGGCTTTTGCAGATTAATGGTTCGCTTTGTAGTAAATACGAGGTTTTTTATAATCAAGCGGAAGAATTAGCCTAAAACTTTTCGCTAGGCGATTGCACCCCACCATCAACTTTCCGGTTGCGCCTCCACAGATAGCTTAGCGGTGTAACCGTTTAGCTAACCCGCAGCAGTTAACCTCTCGGCGTTCGAGTGCAGCGATGTGTTCTACAGACAGAGGATCGCTCCAGTCCTTTTTATTTGTTACTAAGAATACTCAAACAACCTCCGCGACAAATCTTTGGTCGCTGGCTGTATAAGTATTAATTATACTGAATTTGCCATATAATACAGGTAGGGATATTAATTATACTGCAACAGGCTTTTGTTTGTCCACTCACTGTAGGATGCGTATGGTTGCTCTGACTGGTTAAGGAATAAAAAGACGACCTGCACCCATGTAGTTATGGAAGTCAAGTAGGATTTCAAGCAAACGAATGCTGCATCGCTCTCTGTATTCAAAATTAGTCATTCGAGCTGTATTACCAATCGTAATGACAGGGAGTGTATTATCAGTATTATCCTCTTGAATTGTCTGTTCTAGAGAATCTATACCTTTCATACTGCGGTTAGCAGTTAAGAGAATCATCTGATTTGTTTGGGCAAATTTCCAGACAACGCGATCGCTCGCATTTATAGCTAATCCAACCTGTTTAAACATCACAAATTAGATGGGTACAATTTCCAGCCAACCCTGCTTTAATAGTCCCCAACAAAAGAATTGCAAGCCTTCAATATTGTTGTCAATCAAAAAATTCATGCTGTGATGCCCAGCTTGGCTTTTAGCCCGAATAGCTTCTTGTCCCGGCTTAGGAGGCATCGCCGCAATGCGGGCAAAGCGAGATCGATTTTTTCTTCCCAATACTCTCGAATTTCCTCAGATGTTTGCAGCACGGTTTGATATTCGGCTTCAACTTCGCTGCGATGTTCCTCTATGTAGGATAGTGCTGCATTGAGTTTTTCTTCAGTCAAACGGAGCCATCCTGGAATTAATTTAGGCGTCCATCCAGCATTCTAGTAGTCCATGATATCGTATACCGTGATGCGAGTTTCTGCGATAGTGAGTCCCCGTTCTGTACGGATTATGGCTGCTTTTCCGTTTGATGTCAGAGTCTTAGCTATACTTCCTTAAAAACTAATTCTTATGGTATCTGTTAATTTCATTGTATTGAAAATATTGTCAAACTCAAAGTTCTAAGTCGAAGTCAAAATCCTTGTCGTGCTGTATTCCTATTATTCCCAGCCAACGAGGCAGAGCCTCTGGGCATCGGTTCCCAGGCAGAGCCTAGGAAGCAGTTAATCAAAATTAGGCAAAAAACAGAGGGCGGGTTTTGCATAAAACTAGACTGCAAAAGTCCAATTTTACGCTCTAAACCCGCCCTCGCAAAACTCCCTTAATAAGCGTCTTGCAATTCGTAGAAATCAGGGGAAATGTAATCTTTCCGCAGTGGCCAGCCTACCCAATCTTCGTTCATCAAAATCCGTTTCAGATTCGGATGTCCTTCGTAGACAATGCCGTACATATCGTAGGATTCCCGCTCTTGAAAGTCGGCTGCTTTCCAAATCCAGTAGACTGATGGTACTCTCGGATCTTCGCGGGGAATGAATACTTTGACGCGGACTTCTTCGGGGTGCGAAGCATTATCTGTCAGCTTAGCCAAGTGGTAAACGCTGACTAAATCTTCTCCCGGCCCTTGGTCGTAGGCGCACTGGCACTGCATATAATTAAACCCGTAGGCATACAGTGCTGTTGACATCGGAATTAGGAATTCTCGATCGACCTTTAATATCTCCACCCCCAAATTATCGGCCGCTAAAGCTTCGTGTTCAAACCCATTCTGAGTCAACCACTGGGAAACCTTCCCGGCTTCAACAATTGCAGATTCTTGCTCAGCCACGGTTTACCTCCTGTTTTTGTCCTGCAAGCAGGGCCGGTGGTACTGGCATTCCCATTGCTTCCGTCAATTCCTTGGGCGGCGCCATCCGGCCGGGAACTGACAAATATTTGCCGTCCAAAATGTCGTCTACTACTTTCATTTTGTGGGGTCTGGTGTAGTAGCGGTGGGTTGGCAGCAGATTGGCCCGTTCTTGCATAGAATCGTTGGCGATTTTTTTCCGCAGTTTGATAATTGCGTCAATAATCGCTTCTGGGCGGGGGGGACAGCCGGGTATGTACACATCTACGGGAATCAGTTTGTCAACGCCTCTGACTGCTGTGGTGGAGTCTACGCTGAACATTCCGCCGGTGATGGTGCAAGCGCCCATCGCGATCACGTATTTGGGTTCCGGCATTTGTTCGTACAGCCGCACCAAGATGGGGGCGTACTTCATGGTTATTGTGCCGGCGGTGATGATCAGGTCGGCTTGCCGGGGACTCGATCGCGGTACTAAGCCGAATCTGTCGAAGTCAAAGCGCGATCCGATCAAAGCTGCAAATTCAATGAAGCAGCAAGCGGTACCGTAAAGCAGCGGCCACAGGCTCGAAAGTCTCGCCCAATTGTAGAGGTCATCAACCGTAGTTAGGATGACATTCTCTGATAATTCGGATGTGACTTGCGGGCGCTCTGCGGGGTTGACAATTAGAGATTTTTGTGATTTGTCAGAACTTAAGACCATTCCAAGGCTCCTTTGCGCCATGCATAGACAAGAGCAATAACGAGGATCGTGATAAAAAACAAGGCTTCGATGAAAGCCAACAGTCCTAGCTGGTTGAAAGCAACCGCCCAAGGATAGAGGAAGACGGTCTCTACGTCGAAGATGACGAAGACGAGGGCGAACATATAATATCTGATGTTGAACTGAATCCAGGCTCCGCCGATCGGCTCGACGCCGGATTCGTAGGTAGTGCGGCGGTCGTAGGGACGACTTTTGGGCCGCAGTACCTTAGACGCCGTGAGGGCGAGGATAGGGACTAGGCTGGAAATTAACAGGAAGCCTAAGAAATACTCGTAGCCGCTGAGTGCAAACACGGTGAATAATTACTGCCTAGGTGAAAGGGTTCTGTAACTTAGTCTTTACATTATATAGATTGTGGGTAGCTAAAATTACGAGTTAGTTGAGATTAATCCTCCATCTTCTGCAATAATTTTTAATGTATATTTTAAGATTAGCTTACCTACTCTTTTTGAGCTGTCAACTACCCCCGACGGCAAGTCGCGGGCTTCGGGCATAAAAACTGAAGCCCCAAGTTGATCGGCCTCAGTCCCCTTTCGGGGCTACGTTATCGGCAAGAGTTCAAGTTCACACCAAGGAATCCGTAGCTAGTTCCTTGCTCTGTAACCTAGGGATTAAACATCTGTAAGGGGTTAAGGAAGTGTCTCTGGGAAAGTACCGACCGATAACATTGGCGAAGCTCACATTACTGGAGTAGCAAGGCGCTTCCCGGCATACAGGGAAATGGATAAGCACTACTCCTCTACTTATCCAACCCCTTTCGGGGACTCTGAATTTATTCAGCGTCCTGTTTCATACGTGACCATCAAGGTACGCGGTTTCAACACTCCTAGAGATTTTATGAGCGATCGAGCCACGGAGACTAATACCCTCGATCGGCACGAGTGCCGAGCCTGCGGCTACGTCTACAATCCTAAAAAAGGCGATCCTAAAAATGCAATTGCCCCTGGCACTGCTTTTACAGATGTGACCCCGACTTGGGTGTGTCCCGTTTGCGGGGCGCGCAAATCGATGTTTCAAAATCTCGGTCAGATGGAAGGGGTATCGGGATTTAAGGCAAATCAGCGCTACGGTGTCGGTGTCAACGGCATGACCGAAGGTCAGAAAAGTTTGCTGATTTTTGGCGGCTTGGTCGTTGGTTTCTTGTTGTTACTTAGTATGTATGGTTTGCAGTAAAACGATTGTGAGATTTTGGCAACGAATTGTAATGTTATTGGCCGCTGCGCTCATCTGTACGAGTTGCAGCACCATCGGTTCTGTGAGTTACAACCCCTGGCAAGTGATTTCCTTGCCGACGGAAGCTAATTTGCAGGATATTGCTTTTACGGGCAATCCTCAGCACGGCTGGGTTGTTGGTTCTGAGGCTACTCTGCTGGAAACGCTCGACGGCGGTACTAGCTGGAAGTCCATAGCACTGGATATCGACGATCCGAGGTCGCGTTTTGCGTCGGTGAGTTTTTCTGGTTCCGAAGGCTGGATTGTCGGCCAGCCTTCGGTTTTGCTCCACACGAACGATGAGGGCAAGTCTTGGACGCGGATTGCTTTGAGCTCTCAGTTGCCCGGTTCTCCGAGTACGATCGCGGCTTTGGGCCCGAATTCCGCCGAGATGACGACCGATGTCGGGGCGATTTACCGGACTTCTGACGGCGGCAAAAATTGGAAAGCTGTCGTGCAGGATTCTTTTGGGGTAGTTCGCAATATCAACCGTTCTGAAGACGGGCAGTATGTTGCGGTTTCCTCGAAGGGCAATTTCTACTCGGTGTGGAAACCCGGACAAGAAGCTTGGGAACCTCACAACCGCAATAGTTCTCGCCGCCTGCAAAATATGGGCTTTACCAAGGACGGGCGTTTGTGGATGCTCGCCCGCGGCGGTCAGATTCAGTTTAGCGACCCGTCCAATCCTGAAGGTTGGGGAAAACCGTTTTTTCCCGATCGCAAGGCGAGTTGGGGTTTGCTGGACATGGCTTACCGGACTGATAATGAAGTTTGGGTAGCCGGCGGCGGCGGCAATTTGCTGTGCAGTTTGGACGGCGGGAAAACTTGGCTAAAAGACCGCGAAGTAGAAGATGTTCCCGCTAATTTTTACAGGATTGTCTTTATGGGCCCCGATCGCGGATTTGTGATCGGCGCGAGCGGTACTCTACTTAAATATCAAGGTTCAGCGCAAGCTGCTTGATAGTAGAATAGTAATAGAGATTGTCTGTCAATTTGTTGTTGAAAGGAGGATTCTAAATGGCTGGTACAACGGGAGAACGTCCGTTTGGGGACATTATTACAAGTATCCGTTATTGGGTAATTCACAGCATCACCATTCCGGCTTTGTTTATTGCTGGATGGCTGTTTGTGCAAACGGGTTTGGCTTACGATGCTTTCGGAACTCCTCGCCCTAACCAGTATTTCACACCGCAGCGGGAAGAAGTGCCGATCATCTCGGATCGCTTTGAAGCTAAGAAACAAGTAGATCAGTTCATTGCCAAGTAATTTAACAAGGATTTGGAAAAATGACGAGTAGAACCCCAAATAATGAGCCAATTTCGTATCCGATTTTTACGGTGCGCTGGTTGGCAGTTCATACTTTAGGTGTCCCAACAATTTTCTTTTTGGGCGCGATCGCAGCAATGCAATTTATTCAACGATAGGAGTTTACAATGCCTGAGCGCGTTCCTAATCCCAACGAGCAGCCTGTTGAGTTAAACCGGACTTCTTTGTATTTGGGTTTGTTGCTGATTTTTGTTTTGGGTATTTTGTTCTCCAGTTATTTCTTTAATTAACTGGTGTCTGAGTTGGCTTTCGATAGTTCGATCGAATTTGTTTACCTGTAAATTAGTGAGGTGATGGCTATGTTTAGTGAAAGTGGCAGAATTCCTTTGTGGCTGGTAGCTACTGTCGCAGGTCTCGGTGTTCTGAGCATTGTGAGTCTTTTCTTCTACGGTGCTTATGCCGGTTTGGGTTCTTCGATGTAAGGAGAATCAAGCTGATTTTCGGCTTTTAACCCCCCTTGAAAAAGGGGGGTTTTAATTATTAGGCGAATTGTGTTGGTAAATCTGGTATAGCCTTTCTCAGTAACATGAGGTGCTCTCGCGGGCATAGGGCATAGGGCATAGGGCATAGGGCATAGGCATAGGACTCACCCCATACCTCACCACGCTTGAGAACCGCTATAAATGTTATCGAAAGTATTAATTTTTGGGCAAGTTTATGATAATTTAATTTCCTGGTGAGATCGGGATTTGTTGTGGCTGGATGGAGATTTGCTCAATCAACGGCTCGCCTTCCGGGTTCACCAATAACCCCAAAATCGATCGCCAGTAGCCGACGCTCGCCTCCTTCTATGGGGCAGATCGTGAAATTAGCCAAAAGTTGCGAGTAGAATGGTGCAAGAGCCGATCGCTCGATCGTAGTGCACAGCGAAATATGACCCCACCGCCGCCGCCCCGCAAACCTCAAACCGTCTTGGGTGCGATTACCCAAGCAGTCCAGACTATTGCTAAGGTTAATTTTAACCAGCTAGCGCTGAAACCTAATGCCAAAGTACCCGAACTGTGGGTGCAGGATGCGGGTGCAGCTAAAGCTGAGGTTTATCCGCTGTTGGGCGATCGATATTTGTTAGGTCGATCGTCCAAATCTTCAGATATAGTAGTTCGCAATCCCGTTGTCAGTCACGTACACTTATCCCTGTCGCGGGATACTCGGCGGCGGACTCCTTTTGTCATCAAAGATGAAGACTCCACAAACGGCATTTACAATGGCAAAAGGCGAGTTAAAAGTATGTCCCTACGTCACGGAGACGTGTTCACTTTAGGGCCGCCGGAACTAGCCGCCGCTGTCAGAATTCAGTATGTATATCCGCCGCCTTGGTATGTGCAACTTGTGCGTTACAGCTTTTACGGCGTCAGCGGAATCACCGCTTTGATTGGCGTGTTGGTAGGCATGGAATCGACCAAGTTTCAAGTGCGACCTCTGCCGAGAAGTATTAATGGCCCCGTGATTGTTTACGCCCGCGATGGGCAAACTCCGCTGCGTCCTCCTCAGAATAACGCTCACTTAGAATTAAAGCAATTGCAGGATTTTTCGCCTTATTTATCCAAGGCGGTACTTGCTTCGGAAGACAGCCGCTACAATTGGCATTTGGGGGTAGATCCGATCGGAGTTTTGCGCGCGCTTTTGACCAATGTTCGCGGGGGAGGAATTCGCGAAGGCGGGAGCACTGTGACGCAGCAGTTAGCGAGGAGTTTGTTTCGAGATTATGTGGGAACTCAAGATTCGGCAGGGCGCAAGTTACGGGAAGCTGTAGTTGCGTTGAAACTGGAGAATTATTACAGCAAAGACGAGCTGTTGCTGACTTATTTGAATCGCGTGTTTTTGGGAATTGACCTTTACGGTTTTGAGGATGCGGCTCGGTTTTATTTTGGGAAGTCTGCGAAGGATTTAACTTTGTCAGAGGCGGCAACTTTGGCCGGCATTTTGCCTGCGCCAAACAGTTTTAATCCGATTCAAAATTATCAGTTGGCGGTGCAGTATCGCGATCGAGTGATCGAACGGATGCGGGCACTGGGGACGATTTCTCAGGAAGAAGCCGATCGCGCGAGGCGATCGCGAATTGAGATCAATCCCAAAGCCCGCCAATATCTGCAAAGTACGATCGCTCCTTATTTCTATAGTTATGTATTTGACGAATTGGAGTTTTTGCTGGGGGAGCAGTTAGCCAGAGAAGGCAATTTTATTGTAGAAACAGGTTTGAACCCTGGTCTGCAAAAAGTAGCTGAAGCTTCCCTCAGAAATGCTGTTGAAAATGCCGGAGCAAGTGCTGGCTTTTCTCAAGGAGCCGTGGTAACTCTCAATAGTACAACCGGGGAAGTCTTAGCTTTAGTTGGGGGCGTAGATTACTTGAAAAGTCAATTTAATCGGGCTACCCAAGCTTTGAGACAGCCCGGTTCTACATTTAAGATTTTCAGCTATGCAGCAGCCCTGGAACAGGGAATCTCACCCGATAAAACTTATTCTTGCGCCCCCCTTTCTTGGGGCGGACAAAGTTACAGCGGCTGCGAAAGAACCAGCGGTAATGCTGATATGTATCGGGGTTTAGCACAGTCGGAAAATGCAGTTGCTTTGAGAATTGCACAAGATGTCGGTTTAGACAAGGTAGTGGGAATGGCAAGACGTTTGGGAATTACTTCGGAACTGCGTTCTAACCCAGGTTTAGTATTAGGTGAAAGTGAAGTTAATGTATTGCAATTAACGGGCGCTTTCGGGGTTTTGGCCAATCGGGGTTTGGGCAATCGTCCCCACGTAATTAAGCGAATTATTGACAGCAGCGATTGCAAAGATCGAAATGATTTTAACAGTTGCCGGGTGATTTATGAGTATCAAAAAGATGGCATTGCCAATCGGCAGTTAGTTTCGGAAGCCGTAGCGGATACGATGACTGATATGCTGCAAGGTGTGGTGCGGGGAGGTACGGGTAGCAGTGCTGCTTTGGGGTTGGGAGAAGCTGGAAAAACAGGCACGACTAATGATAATAGAGATTTGTGGTTTGTCGGTTATATTCCGAGTCAGCAACTCGTGACTGGCGTTTGGTTGGGAAATGATGATAATTCTCCGACTGGGGGAGGTAGTTCAAATGCCGCTCAGTTGTGGGGGGAATATATGCGGCAGGTGGCGCGTTGAGTCATGAGTCATTAGTCATTAGTCATTAGTCATTAGTCATGAGTCATTAGTCATTAGTCATTAGTCATTAGTCATTAGTCCTTAGTCATTAGTCATTAGTCATTAGTCCTTAGTCATTAGTCATTAGTCATTAGTCATTAGTCATTAGTCATTAGTTAGTGGTTGGTTGTTATATCAAATCCGTTAGCATCGGAATAGTAAATTCCAGTTCACTGTTCACTGTTGACTGTTCACTGTCAACAGTGAACAGTGAACCGTCAACCGTCAACATCATGTATGAGTGTAGTTAGAGAGTCGATGGCAGAGTGTCCCCTACCATCTCTCCTACAATTAGAGTCGATGCCTGTGTTACCACAGGACA